>JBFWRA010000153.1:0-7473 GCA_050249155.1 Isosphaeraceae bacterium
GATCGTGAGCAGGACGACCGGGAGCAGGTACGCGGACGCGGGGATCGCGGGGCGCTGGACCATCGCCTGAAGCATCCCGCCCACCTGGGCCATGGACTCGGCACGGAACAAAAGCCAGCCAAAGCAGACCAGGTGGAACGTGACGACGACGCGAAGGGCGCGCCAGCACGCGCGATCCACGAGGTCCGTCGGCTTCACCAGGTCCAGCCAGGGCTGCGCCATCCGGTGTCCAACCAGGAGAAGCCCTTGATAAAAGCCCCAAAGGACGAAGGTCCAGGCCGCGCCGTGCCAGAGCCCTCCGATGATCATCGTGAGCATCAGGTTGCGGTAGACCCGAAGCGGACCTCCCCGGCTCCCCCCCAGGGGGATGTACAGGTAGTCGCGGAGCCAGGTGGAGAGGCTGATATGCCAGCGCTGCCAGAATTCCCTCGGATTCGCCGAGAGATACGGGAGGTTGAAGTTCAGGGCCAGCTCGAAACCGAGGCACTTGGCGATCCCTCGGGCCGCGTCGGTATAACCGGAGAAGTCGCAGTAAATCTGAAACGCGAAGCCGTAGACCGCCAGCAGCGCCAGGCCGCCGTCAATCGTCTCCCAGCGGCCGAAAAGCTCGTTGACGACCGTCGCGAGGTTGTCGGCCACCACGACCTTTTTGGTCAGGCCCCAAAAGATCAGGTACGACCCCTCGTAGAACTGGTCGAGGTTGAACCGTCGGGGTCGAGCGACCTGGGGCAGGAGGCTGGTCGGCCTCATGATCGGCCCAGCGACCAGGTGAGGGAAGAACGAGACGAACGTGGCGAACTCGATCGGGTCGCGGGTCGGTTCGATATCCTTGCGGTAAACGTCGATCACGTAGCTCATCGACTGGAACGTGTAGAACGAGATCCCGATTGGGAGCACGACGTCGAGCTGCCCGAGGGGAACGTCCAGCCCTCCGCGAAGCAAGAGGTCGCGAAGGCACTCGGCGAAGAAATTGTAATATTTGAAATAGCCGAGCATGCCGAGGTTCAAGGCCATGCTCATGGCGACGAACGCCTTGCGACGTCCCGGCGCCTCGATGCGCGCCACGGCCAGTCCACAATAGTAGTCCACCGCCGTGGAAAGCACCAAAAGCGTGAGGAACTTCGGATTCCAGCACGCGTAGAAGTAGTACCCCGCCAGGAGCAAAAGCAGGTTCTGGGCGCGGTGCCAGCGGCGGAGGCACCAGTACGTCGGAAACAGGATCGCGAAGAAGTACGCGAAGGAAAACGAGTTGAATAACATGCGCCCCCCGATCCCTGGGAACCGCGTGGGACGGCCACGTCAGGCCCGCCGAGAATCCCTTCCACGCGCGGGGAGGCTACCGATTGACCGCTTCCCTGTCAAGGAAAGCCGCGTGGTCTTCGAGAGGATCGCGGCGCGGAGGCATGTTTCGGGCGGCCGGCGTCATCGCGAGTCCGCCTGGAGCGGCACGCCCAGTGCGTTTGGAGTCGGGGCTCGGGGACCGCGCGTCTCCCCAGGCAATCTGGAAGACCAGGAGTAAGCCGAGCGTCAACCGCGTTACCTCCGAACCTCCGGGGCGACCAGCGGCGGCGCGGTGGCGGTGTTGGGGATTGGGAGTCGTTCCGAGGAGGGGTTCTCGGTCGTCGATCCGATATGTTCCAGAAGAATGCGTCGGACTTCCCGGATCGCCAGGGGCGACTTCTGGACGCCGTGGTTGGAGAGCACACGGACCTCGGAGGCGACCCCGTCGATGTGCGAGCTTCGATAGGGGACGACGCCGTCGGTGGTGTTCGCCACGCCATTGGCCTTGAGGACGCCGATGATCGAATGGAAGGTGACGTTCGGGCCAGGCCGCATCGCCAGCAGCGCGAGGAGCACTTCCGAGTCGGTGTCGAGCGTTTCGATGCTCGTCGGCATCCGACGGAACCGCCGCGAATCGAAGGCGTCGGGATTCCCCTTGATGAGCTTCGCGAGCAGGTCCGCGATGTGGTCCGGGTCGGCGATCAGGCCCGCGCCGACCCGTCCGATCACGTTGCGGCTGAGGTCCGAACCGCGGTGGGGCGTCGCGAGGAAGACGACTCTGCGGACGAACGGCAAGGGCTGGAAAAAAAGGTAGCGACGAAGCTCGGCCAGCACCTCGGGAGGACCGAGGACGTCCTCGAACCGGACGTGGGAGTTGAGCTCCCAGAGCCGGTCGCCGCTCTCGACGGCCATCGCCCTGCTGAGCAACCCCCCCATGCTATGACCGAGCAGCACCGTCTGATGGAACGCCGGGTCGTCGCCAGCCGGGTCGTGCAGTCGCCTCGCCTGGGTCAACGACTCGCGGAGGCCCGCGGCGGCGATCGGGATCGAGACCCCTGTGGGATACATGTATAACAGAAATTGATAGCGTTCCTGGATGATTGGATCACGCATGAGCTCGTTGATCATGGGAATCCAGGCCAGGGGACTGGAGATCAGCCCGTGGACCATGACGACCGGGATCTTTCCGCGCTCGTAAGGTCTCAGGAGCATCAGGTTCGCCCGCTCCAGACCTTGCTCGGGCCGAAACAGGCCCGTCCATCGATAGCGATTCAGATCGGTCCGCGACCACATGTAGGCGAGCGGAGTGGTCAGGTCGGCCTCGACGGGAAGTTGCGCGGGCGGCGTGCCGACCTGGCGAACCTGGAGCGGGTCGACCAGTTCCATCGTGCACGCCCGGGGCAGGTCCGAGGAGTCGCCGTCGTCTCGGAGTCGCGAGTTGGGGCGGAGGAAGGCGGTCAACGGGAACGCCGTCTCGGAAGGGTAAAGCTTGTCACCCTCCCGGGCCTGCCGGACCGCGATGAGCGGCACTCCGATCCCGTACTGATACGTGCGCGTGTTCAGCCCGGTCACCTCGAAGTCGGACGCGAGGATGATCCGATCCACGTCCGAGGACTTCCAGGGGGAGTTTCGCAAGGTGACGCTCAGGGCGTGCTCCTTGCCGTGCGCTTTCAGGACGATCGTCTCGTTCGGCATGATCTGGCCGTCGGATTGGACGGCCCTGATCAGGCGGTCCAAGCCGGCGTTATAGAGGTCGCAGGCCAGTCGAAACCTGGGGTCCGACGGCGGCCGGCCCGGGGCCAACTCGGGGTCGAAGAGGAAGTCGAACGAGTAGGCGACGGAGTCGAGGTAGCGGTCCATCGCGCCGGACCGCTTCCAGCGGTCCAGCCGTTTTCCCTCGAGCCAGGAGAGTTCCGCCAGGGCGTAGACGAGTTCGGGGTCGGGCTTGGCCCTGGCGTGTTTTTCCAGGGTGGCCAGCGTGTAGTCCACGTCCCGGGAATAGCGGCGTTCGAGGTCGAACCGCCGCAACGTCTCGACGGTCCGCTCGCTCGGTCGGTCGAGCCCGACGAGGCTTCGCTGGATCGACGAGAGGGGTCGATCCGACCGGCTGGACTGAACGGTGATTTCTTGCCAGCCGACCGAGAGCACCGCCGCCATTGTGAACTGCGTGATCGTCATCGAACGGCCACTCCTTGGGTTGCCGCTCCAGACCAGAACCCGCGTCGAGACCTCCCGCTCACGTGGAACAGGCGACGGCGGAGTCTTCCATGTAGCGGTCGATGACCTCGTCGATCGGGCCGTCACCGTGGAGGCAGCCCTTCTTCATCCAGACGCCCCGGGTACAGATCTCTCGAAGGGCCTTCATGTCATGGGAGACGATCACGACGACCCTCGATCGGTCGAGCAAGGCCCGGATTCGGGCCTTGGCCTTGTCGATGAAGACCGCGTCTCCCACCCCCAGCGCCTCGTCGACCAACAGCACGTCCGGGTCGACCTCCGTCGCGACGGCGAAGGCGAGGCGCATGTACATGCCGCTGGAGTAATACTTCAAGGGGAGTTCCTCGAACTCCCGAAGCCCTGTGAACTCGTGGATTCCGTCGATCCGCCGCTCCATCTCCTTGCGGCCGATCCCGAGGATCGCCCCGTTGAACAGGGTGTTGTCCCGCCCGGAAAGCTCGGCGTTGAAACCCGCCCCCATCTCGATCAGCGGGGCGACGCGGCCCCGAACGCGAACCGCTCCCGAGGTGGGGGGGTAGATCCTCGCCAGCAGTCGCAGGAGCGTGCTCTTGCCCGCGCCGTTGGAACCGATGATCCCGAGCCGCTCGCCGTGTTCCACGTTCAGGTTGATTCCCCGAAGCGCCCAGAACTCGGAGGATGGCGGCGGGCCTTCGCGACGCAGGAGAAGATCCAGGGCGGCCCGCTTCAGGGAGTATTGCTTGTCGTTGTACGTGAGGAAACGGAGCGAGACGTCCCGGAGCTCGATCATCGACGCGTGGTCCGCCGCGAGGTGGCGTCGGGCGTCGGCCGAGGCGACCTCAGAGTCGGAAAACCAGCTTGTCTTCTTGGCTCTTGAACGCGGCATAACCGATCCCCAGGCTGGCCGCCGCGATCCCCGCCGCGACCGAGAACGTCGACCAGAGAGGCCACTGGCCTTCCCTGAGCACCATCTGATACATGTGGATGAATGGAAACGCCGGATTCAGCCACAACCGCCAACGAACCTCCTCGGGAAGGTCCGTCGTCTCGTAAATGATCGGGGTGGCGAAGTACCAGGCCTGGAGGAACACCGTGACAAGGTGTCCACAGTCCCGAAAGAAGGTGTTGGTCGTCGCGACGAGGAGCCCCAGGCCCAACGCGAACGCGAAGAAGAGCGCCGTGACCAGCGGCAGCGCGAACAGCGCCCAGGAAAACCTCGCCCCCATCGGCTTCAACAAAATGAACAACGAGGTCATCGACAGCAGAAACGTGGACAGGTTCAGAAGCACTTTCGAGAGCGGGAAAATCAACTTGGGCAAATAGATCTTTCGGATCAGCGATTCGTTCTGAATGATCGAGGTCGTCGAGTCGACCAGGCTCGCCGAGAGGAACCCCCAGGGCACCATCCCCGCGAAGATGTAGACCGCGTAGTTCTCTTTCTTGATGAGGTGCGAAAACACGAGCGTCAATATGGTCATCATCAGGACGGGGTGCAGAAGCGTCCAGACGAACCCCAGGAACGATCGCTGATAGCGAACCCGAAGTTCCTGCACCACCATGTTGTGAATGACCGGCCAGAACCTGACGAGTTCCTCGCGGTCCTGCGCCAGCCGGTCCAGCCACCGGAACCGCTTGCGGCGGTGGCTTGGGTGGGGAAAGAATTCGGCGTGGGGGACGGGAGGGATCGTTCGAACTTCCATGTCAGAGCCTTATCCCCTCAAGTCCCTGAGGGCGCCAATCCCGATCCGTGGGAGGGCGCTCGATGGCGTGCCGGATCTTACGATTGATCCGCCGGTCACGGAAGCCCAATTCGGCCCGCTTCAGTCGTTCCGGGCCTTGCCGCTGACCATGCGAACCCCCACGCGAGCCGCCAGCCTCACCTTCTGGTCCATGGGCAGTCGCTGAATGTACGTGGACTTCAGCGCCTCCAACCAGCGGATCTCGCGGCCCTCGTAGCTGATCAGCACTCGGGTCAAGATCGGTCCAGGAGTCGCGTTGGCTCGGGCGATCCCCGCGTCGAGATCGGCGTTGTGGGCGATCTCGTTGTAAAAAAGACCGACTCCCTGCGCGAAGGCCCGATAATCGATCCGGGCGAGCTCGGTCGCGGTCGTTCGACGGTAGACCGGTTCCTGGAGCATTCGCATGTAGTGGTAGGCGCCGTCATCCAGGATGTAGAATCGCACCGGCAAGCCGGCCCTAGCGGCGGTGGAGGTTTCGATCGCGGACATCAGGAAGCAACCGTCGCCAGAGACGGCGACGACCCGGGCGTCTGGCCTGACGAACTGCGCGCCGACGGCCGCCGGAATGGCCCAACCCATGCTCTGGTTGTTCGCCGGTGTGAAGTAACGCCCCGGCCCGGGAACGCGGATCGCCTCCGAGGCCCAGTGCGTCGCCGCGGTGACGTCGATGAAGAAGAGGGTCTCCGGATCGGTCGCGCAACGCAGCCTCGTGAAAAAGAGCATCGGGTCCACGGCCTCGGTCACGCGCTCCCGGGAATACTCCTTCCAGTCGGTCTCGCGAAGTTGCCGTATCCGCTTCACCAGGGCGGGGGAGGGGGGACGCTGGATCGACCCCGCGTCCGCGACCAGCCGATCGAGAAACATGCCGGCGTCCGCGCACACGGCGACCTGGGGCGTGACGTTCTTTCCCAGGTTTCGCGGGTTCGCATCGACGTGAATCATCGCGTCATGGCGGGGGATCGCGTAATTCGCGGTGGACACCTCGCTATAGCGCACACCCACGGCGAGCACGAGATCGACGTCGTGGAAGGCGCGCTCCGCCGCGCGGGTCCCCTGCTTCCCATACCCCCATCCCACGGCCAGCGGATGGTGGTCCGGAATCGTCCCCTTGCCACTGACGGACGTGGCGACCGGTCCTTGTAAGATCTCGGCGACCCGGACCAGCGCGGGAGACGCCGCCACGCAGCCGAGCCCCGCGTAGATGCCCACGCGGCGGGAACGGTCCGAGAGCAACGTCAACGCTTGTTGATATCCGCATTCATCAAAGGGCGGCGGCATCGGGGGCGGAACCCCCTGGTCGAAGTCCCAGACCGCCTGATAAAGCGGGAACGGGATGAGCACGCCGACGGGGCCAGGCTCGCCCGCCCTGGCGATTTGAAACGCCTGGTGGATCGCCCCGGGGATCTCGGCCTGGTGCCGGACCTCGATCAGGTGCTTCACGACGGGGCGAAGCAGTTCCGCGTTCCGGAGCGAGTGAACCTGCCCGAGTCGGGCGTCGGGGCCTCGGTCGACGTCGGTGATCAGGCCGACCACGGCCACGCTATCCAGGAGGGCCTCGCCCAGTCCCGTCAGGGCGTTGGTGAGCCCTGGACCGGGGATGACGCTGAAGACGCCCACCCTGCCGGTCGCCCTGGCGGCGGCGTCCGCCATGACGCTCGCGGAGGATTCGTTCGTGACGAGCAGGTAGGGAAGCCGGCTCGCCTTCATCGCGTCCCAGAACTCGTTGTTCTGAGCGCCCGGCACGCCGAAGACGCAGGAGACTCCCTCACAGAGCAGGGCGGCCACTCCCGCCTGGGCTCCGGTCATCCGTCCCTGCACGCCTGCCCGGCGCACGAACGGACCGAGCTCGACCCGGGCCGCCTCCGCGTCGCGCGACCCCACCAGCGGAAGCGCCGCGGTCGCGCCAAGGATACCTAGAGTTTCTCGCCGGCTGACCTGGGGCGTCATCCTGACCCTCCCGACGTCCGCGATCTCGCCGAACCCCCCTGGCCTTAACCCTTGCGACGAGGTGCCAGGCGTCCCACTCCCGTTCGGCGAACGAGTTCCCACCGAGAAGGTATCGGCTGAACGGTCGGCGTTTCTTGGCGGGGAGGGTAAAATCCGTGGAATCGCGAGGCCCGGCGATCAGGGCAAGGTCAGGAGCGCGTCGGCGGTTCCCAGGTTTCCGGCCGCGTCCAGGGCCCGGACCACGACCACGTGGGGGCCGGGACGTTCCTCGACCAGGGTGATCCTCAACGTCTCGGTCGGCGTGTCGAAC
>JBFWRA010000154.1:0-7456 GCA_050249155.1 Isosphaeraceae bacterium
CGTCCGTCCGCGAATACCAGTGGTGAGCGATACGCGCCGAGGTCGCCCTGGAACTCGGGCGGAGGTTCGAAGTAACGAGCGATCGACGGCGGCGGACCCGTGTCCTCCGCCCTGGTGGTTCCCGCATCGGCCCACGCGAAACCGAGCAGCGCGGCCATCGTTGAGAGTCCGAGTCGTGTCATGTGTCGTGATCCCTTGAATCGGTCGCGTGAATCGTCGCGGAGACGTCGAGGGAGCCCCGAGTATCAGGCAACGCGGGCGCGCAAGCCAGCGTCTCCCCAGCCGATCGCGACTTGCGAGTCCGGGTGAGACCGTATAAGTTCGGAACTGGGGCGATCCACGACGTTCGCCCACTCCGCGCGTGACGCCCAGGAAAGCCAAGCCGATGATTCATGTGATCGCCGTCATTGAGTTGAACGCGGGCACCCGCGACGCCTTTCTTCAGGAGTTTCACAAGATCGTTCCCCTGGTCCTGGCCGAGGAGGGCTGTCTGGAGTATGGTCCCGCCGTCGACGAACCGACCGATCTCACCGCGCAGTCGCCGATCCGGCCTGACGTCGTCACCATCCTGGAAAAGTGGGAGAGCGTCGGGCACCTGAAGGTTCACCTCGCGGCTCCTCACATGGTGGAGTACCGCCCCAAAGTGCGCGACTATGTCAAGAACACGATCCTCCAGGTGCTTTCGCCCGCCTGATCACCCGACGACTTTTTGATTTCAGCATCGAGGCACGTGTATGTCCGAGCGACTTCGACGCGTTTCCGTGGCGGACCTGGGCCCCGCGGAACTTCCCTCGCCCCTCTGGCGAGGAGATCAGGACGGAGCGGGCCTCGGGCGGTTCGTGCCCGAGGGTCGATGGATTCGCCAGAACATCGAGGTGCGGGACGGGATCGAGCCGACGGAGGATCTGCTCTTCGAGAAGGCTGGTCCTCGCCAGCGACTCGCCTTCGACCCCAGGAACGCCACGGCGGCGATCGTGACCTGTGGAGGGCTCTGTCCCGGGCTCAACAGCGTCGTCCGATCGCTTTTCCTGGAACTCCACTACAACTACGGGGTCCCCCGCGTCCTGGGAATCCGGGACGGCTACCTCGGGTTGAATCCCACCCAGGGTCCCCCGCCGATCGAGCTGAACGCCGAGTTCGTCTCCTCGATCCATAAAGAGGGCGGGACGATGCTCGGAACGTCACGGGGGGCTCAAGCCCCCTCGGTCATGGTCGATCGACTCCAGGAACTGGGGGTCGACTTCTTCTTCACCGTGGGTGGCGACGGGACCCAGCGGGGCGCTCGGGCCATCGTCGCGGAGGTGGCCGACCGCGGCGCGAGGATCGGCGTCATCGGGATTCCCAAGACCATCGACAACGACCTCGCCTATTGTGATCGAACCTTTGGGTTCCTGACGGCCGTCGAGGAGGCGCGCGACGTCATTCACCTCGCCCACACCGAGGCCAGAGCGGCGGTCCGGGGGATTGGCCTGGTCAAGTTGATGGGGAGGTACGCCGGATTCATCGCCTGTGCGGCGGCCGTGGCCAGTCAGGAAACCAACTTCTGCCTGATTCCCGAAATCCCCTTTTTTCTGGAAGGCCGCCAGGGTTTTCTTCAGGCCCTGGAGACCCGGATGGCGGAGCGCGAGCACGCCGTGATCGTCGTCGCCGAAGGCGCGGGTCAACACCTCTTCCCCGCCGACCTGATCAAGTACGACCGTTCTGGCAACCCCAGGCTGAACGACGTCGGCGCGCTGCTGAAGGAACGGATCGTCGAGCACTTCGAGCGGATCGAGAATCCCGTCGATCTTAAATACATCGATCCAAGTTACATTATCCGGAGCGTCGCCCCCTCGTGTGAGGACAGCCTGCTTTGCGACCAGCTCGCCAGGATGGCCGCGCACGCGGCGATGGCGGGAAAGACCGACCTCATGATCGGCCTGGTCAACGGCGCGTTCGTTCACGTACCCCTGGAACTGGCGGTCGGTCCGAAGCGGCAGGTCGATCCGCGTGGAAATCTGTGGGCGGCGGTCATGGCCACGACGGGACAGGCGGAGCGGTATCCGGGGGACTGATTCGGCGGTCAGTCGACCTCGACGCCGACCACCACGATATGCTGGCCGCGAGGCACCGGCGCGGCCCAGGCCTGCGCCAATACCACGCCGTCAACCCCGGAGACCGCTGGCCACGGATCGAGATCGAACTGGTCGAAGTCGTGAAGGAGTCCGACGGTTTCTCCTCGGCGAACACGCGCGCCGCAATCGACGAGCGGCTCGAAGTGTCCGGCGAACGGGGCGATCGTCGTGCATTCCCGGTCGACCGTCGAGAGCTTCCGTTGTGTGCCGTCGCGTTGATGGCCGATCGGTGTGACCTCCCCGCGAAGCTGTCCGTGACGGATCGCCGCCGAAATCACGCCGTGCTTGCCGTAACGTACGCCTTCGGCCTGAACCGCACGGCCCCAGCCCAGCTCGGTTCCCACGGTGATCTTACCCAGCCGCTCGGCCTCGCTGGGCAAGAGCCCTGGCGTGGCGTTCTGGTAGATCATGACGCAGGGGGTCCCAAAGGCGCGCGCGGTCTCCTCGATCACCCGGGATTGCTCGGGATCGTCCACCGGGTGAAAGCTGGAGCAAAGCGCGAATCGGGCGACGTCACCGCCGGAATGAAGGTCCAGCACGACGTGGGCCCTTGGCCAGAGGTACTCTCGCACGAACGCCGCGATCCTGTGCGTGATCCCCGCCAGGGCCGGGGTGACGCCCGCACCCGGCACGAACGCCCGATTCAGGTTCACGCCGTCGTCCGGAGTGCTTTCCCGAGTGCCCGCCAGAAACGCCGAGGGGTTCAGGACGGGCACCAGGATGATCCGACCCAGCACGTCCTCCGTCCGAATCTCGCGGACCAGGTGCTTCAGCGCGACAGGGCCCTCATACTCGTTTCCGTGGTTCGAACCGAACGACACCAGCCCCTTTCCCTCCTCGACCCCTGGTCCGACCCAGACCGTCAACGGAATCAGATGGTCCCCCCAGATACTATCGTGCTCCAGGGCCACCCAGTAATCGCGGCGGCCTGGTGAATCGAGATCCAGCCGGTCGGGCCGAGCGATCTGGCGAGGCATGTCAGGAGTCCTTGGAGTCGTCGATCAAGGGAGTTCAACGCGACGATTCTGTGGGCGCGTCACGTCGATTGCAAGCGCGATCTTCGGAGGCCGAAGGCATCGAACCGTGGCATGGGACCGCCTCGCGTCGCGATTGGGTTCGTTTCGCCGTCGGCCCAAAACGGCGCTGGATCGGGAACGAACCGCCCCGCGTTCAGCTCGGGCGATCTCGGTCGCTTTAGAGGAGGGGCGATCTCGCTCGGGCGGTGGCGTGTTGAACCGCGATCCAACAAAGGCCACACTGTCGGACGTCGGCGGTGGGCCCTGGCGGTCGGAGCCATCGCCGACGAGCACTCCTCGAAGCGGAACGATTCGATGCGACCTCCTTCGCGATTCTCTCGCCGATCCACCGCGGGGACGACGCTCCTGGCGGGGCTCGTCACCCTGTGGGCGTCGTGCGCGACCTCGGTTCGCGGCGACGATCACGCCTTCCTTTCCTTCACGAGGGCTCAGGCCGACGCCCTCAGGGCGGGCGACACGCCTCCCGACTCGATCGAAGCCTGGAAGGAGCGTCGCGCGGCGATACGCCAGGGGCTCATCGACGCCTGGGGAGGATTTCCCAACGAGGCCTGTCCTCTCGAACCCAGAACGTTGGGGACCATCGATCGGGAGGGCTATCGCATCGAGAAGCTCGTCTTTCAGACCAGACCCGGCGTCTGGATGACCGCCAACGCCTATGTGCCGGCGACTTCGGGTAAGCATCCGGCGATCCTCATGGTTCATGGGCACTGGCGAGGGGCGAAGCAAGATCCGGTCGTTCAGTCGCGTTGCATCGGCGCGGTGAAACTCGGGTTCTTCGTGCTCGTGGTCGACGCCCTCGGCGCGGGGGAGCGGGGCGTCGGCAAGGCGCTGGGGGAGTATCACGGCGGCATGACCGGGGCGACCCTGCTTCCGATCGGCCTTCCGCTCTCCGGCTTGCAAGTCTATGAGAACATGCGGGCCGTGGATTATCTGAGGACTCGCCCCGAGGTCGATCCCGACCGGATCGGAATCACCGGCGCCAGCGGCGGTGGGAACCAATCGATGTATGCCGGCGGGTTTGACGAGCGATTCAAAGCCGTCGCGCCGGTTTGCTCGGTCGGAAACTACCGAAGTTACCTCGGTGTCGCCTGCTGCATGTGCGAGGTCGTGCCGGGCGCGTTGCGGTTCACCGAGGAATGGGGCGTGCTCGGTCTGACGGCCCCTCGCGGACTGCTCTTCGTGAACGCGACGAGGGACGCGGTCCAGTTCTCCGTCGACGAGGCGAAACGCTCACTGGCTCCTCTCGAAACGCTGTACCGCGCGCACGGTCGACCGGATCACGTTCGCCAGACGATTTTCGAGTCGGGACACGACTACAGCCGACCGATGCGCGAGGCCGTCTATGGCTGGATGACGCTTCACCTGAAAGGGGAAGGGGACGGCTCCCCCGTCGCCGAGCCCGACCTCGCGACGGAGGATCCGGAAAGCCTTCGATGTTATCCCGGCGAGACACGACCTGATGACTACGTGACGATCCCTCGATTCGCGCTGGCGGAGGGTCGAAAGGCGTTGAAGGACGTCCGCCGTCCGAAAGACGCCGAGGAATGGAGGAATTCCGTCGCTCCGGGAAGGCTCGTCAATCTGATCGATCGGGTGCTGGGCGGTTTTCCCAGCGTCGCGCCGGTCGTGCCGAAGGTGACGCGACCCGAGGGGGGCTCCGTCGCGCGGATTGATTTCGAGTCGGAACCTGGAGTGTCGCTCACCGCCAGGGTCGAGCTGGGAACGCGGGCGGGGCGACCGTTGGCGATCGTGCTGAACCTGGAAGGGGAGGACGTGTCGCTCCGGGGGCCGACCGTCGCGGAGGCCCGAAAGCGGGGATGGGGGATCGTCACCCTGGACCTGAGAGGGACGGGACGACTCGCCTGGGGATCCGACAGGATCGCGGGGGTCCCTGATCATAACACGTCGGAGTGGGCGATGTGGATTGGTCGCCCCATGCTTGGTCAGTGGGTCTTCGACGTGAGGCGACTTCTGGACGCGCTGGGGCGATCGAAACCGCTCGGCGATCGCCCGACGGTGGTGATTGGCGAGGGTCCCGCCGGAGTCGTCGCGCTGACCGTCGCCGCGACCGACACCCGGGTCCTGAAATCCGCCGCGGTTGGATCACTCGCGAGTTATCTGACGGAATCTCCCTACCAGGGGCAATGGCTGGGCCTGATGGCCCCTGGGATCGTTCGACACGTCGGTGACGTGGCGGACCTGGTGGCCCTGGCCGCGCCTCGTCGCGTCGTGATCGCGGGGGGAGTGGCGGGGGACGGAACGCCGCTGGGCCCCGAAGCCTTGCGGGGGAATTACGACGCCTCCGCGCGAGTCTGGACGATGCTCGGCGTTCCCGAGTCGTTCACCGTGCTCCCCGACGCGGATTCGGCGGCGCTGCTTCGCATTCTCCAATAAAGCATGTTTTTCTTCTGAGGATCAAGACTCATGAGATCGCTCACATTGGGAATCGTCGTCTCCTGGGCCGTCGTCCTGGGACAGGGCCAGGCCAGGGCCGACGCGCCCGAGATCCTCTCGGTGGAGAAGATCTGGGACGCCGGCGCGCATAACGCGTTCACGGATCTCGTTCGCTGGAAAGATGCGTGGTACTGCGCGTTTCGCGAGGCCGACGGTCACGTCGGGGGCGACGGGACGATCCGCGTGTTGACGTCGAAGGACGGCAAGTCCTGGAGTTCCGCCGCGCTCATCGCGGAGCGGGGGATCGACCTGCGGGACCCGAAGTTCTCGGTCACCCCCGACGGCCGGCTGATGATCGTGGCGGGAGGCTCGGTCTATCAGGGCAAGACGCTCCTGGGCCGACAGCCCCGGGTGACCTTTTCCAACGACGGCCGCGCCTGGACCGAACCCAGGCGGGTCCTGAGCGAGGGGGAATGGCTCTGGCGAGTGACCTGGCACGGAGACACGGCCTATGGAGTCTCGTATCACGCGACCCCCAGGGGGGAACCCGGCTCCGAGGAGTGGACGCTCAAACTCTTCCAGAGCAAGGATGGCGTCACGTATGAACTCGTGACCAACCTCGACGTCACCGGCAACCCGAACGAGACGACCCTCCGGTTCCTCCCCGACCAGACGATGGTCGCCCTGGTTCGTCGCGAGGCGGGCGACAAGGTCGGCTGGATCGGCGCGAGCCGGCCCCCTTACAAGGAATGGTCCTGGGCGAAAACCAGTCAGCGGCTTGGAGGTCCGAACTTCCTGAGATTGCCCGACGGCACGCTCTGGGCCGCCGGCAGGCTCCACGCCGAGGGCGCGAAGACGGCCCTCGCCCGGATGGATCTCGACGGTACCCATCACCCCGTGCTCACGCTTCCCAGTGGCGGAGACACCAGTTACCCCGGGCTGGTCTGGCACGACGGGGTGCTCTGGATGAGCTATTACTCGTCGCACGAGGGCAAGACGTCGATCTATCTGGCGCGGATCAAGGTGCCCCAACGCCCCGAGGAAATTGGACGCGGGCTGGAGCCGTTCGTCGACGATTTCCTGATCGAGACGATGACCGGAACGACGCTCCAGGCGCGCAAGCCGACGGCGCGGGAGGTGGTCCTCGTCGCGGACAAACCCTGGGAAGGGAACACGAGCGCCTACTTCACGGTGTTTCAGGACGGTGATCGCTATCGCATGTACTACCGAGGCTCACACTTCGATGAGTCGAAGAAAAAGGCCGCGCATCCCGAGGTGACCTGCTACGCCGAGAGCCAGGACGGACGGAACTGGGTCAAGCCCGAGCTTGGGATCGTCGAATTCGAGGGTTCCCGACAAAACAACGTCGTTTGGAGCGGCCGGGGAGGTCATAACTTCGCCCCGTTTCGTGACGAGAACCCCGATTGTCCGCCCGATTCACGTTACAAGGCGCTCGCCGGCGACGGCGGTGGGCTGGTGGCGTTGAAGTCGGCCGACGGCCTGAGATGGTCGAAGATGACCGATCGGCCCGTCATCACCAAGGGGGCGTTCGACTCTCAGAATATCGCGTTCTTCGATACGGTGATCGGAAAATACAGGGAGTATCATCGGGCCTTTCGTGGCGTTCGCGATATCATGACCGGAACGTCCGACGATTTCCTTCACTGGACCGATCCGAGCTTTCTCGAGTATCCCGACGCCCCCCGCGAACATCTTTACACCAACGCGGTCATTCCCTACCCCAACGCTCCTCACGTCTTGATTGGTTTCCCCACGCGATTCCTGCCCGCGACCCAACAGACCGAGCCCACCTTCATGGCCAGTCGCGACGGCCACACGTTCCACCGATTCCTGGACGCGGTGATCCCCACGACCGCCCCAAAGGACCGGGACGGTAACCGCTGCAACTAC
>JBFWRA010000155.1:0-7456 GCA_050249155.1 Isosphaeraceae bacterium
AACCCTCGCCGACCACCTCATCCAGCGCGGGGAACTCGACGCCGACCAGCGCTCGGCGATCGACGCGATGGTCAAGCTGCATCTCAAGAAGAACGGCGACGACCCGCAAAAAAGCCTCGCCGCCTTGCCTGTGGGGAACTCCACCCGCGAACGACTCGGGGCGATTGGCGATCCCGACCTCACCGCCAGCGTCGCGCGGATGTCGGACCTCACGGAGCCTGATGCCGATCAGACCGGTCACTTCAGCGTCGGCGCGGCCACGTCGGATGGCCAGCGGTTCCGAGTCTTGCGGCCCCACGCGCGAGGGGGCCTGGGCGCGGTCTTCGTCGCGCTTGACGGAGAATTGAACCGCGAGGTTGCTCTCAAACAAATACACGAACAATACGCTCATCACATCCCCAGTCGACGGCGATTCGTCGTCGAGGCCGAGATCACCGGCGGGTTGGAACACCCGGGGATCGTCCCGGTCTACGGCCTGGGCACGCAGAACGACGGCCGGCCCTATTACGCGATGCGGTTCATTCGAGGCGACAACCTCAAGCAGGCGATCGAAGCGTTCCACAACGTGGTGTCCGCCACCCCAAACCAATCCGTACCGGTGGGATCCACGATCACGGCCCCACCCGAACAATCCACGAGTTCGAACGCGTCGAAATCGAAGAGATCCGCAATAGCGGACCCTCCAAAGAGCCTTCTTTTCCGCAATCTTCTCCGTCGGTTCACCGACGTCTGCAACGCCATCGACTACGCCCACGCGCGGGGCGTCCTGCACCGGGATATCAAGCCTGGAAATATCATCATCGGCAAATATGGAGAGACCCTGGTGGTGGACTGGGGCCTGGCGAAGTCGCTGGGCCGTCGCGAAATCAAGGGCGACCCCGAAGAGCGGACGCTCGTCCCCTCGTCGGCCAGCGGAACCCCCGACACGCGTCCTGGATCGATCCTCGGCACGCCCGCCTACATGAGCCCTGAACAGGCGCGGGGAGATCTGGATGCGTTGGGGGTGCGTTCCGACGTGTACAGCCTGGGTGCCACACTGTACAGCCTGCTGACTGGCCAGGCCCCGTTTTCCGGTCCGCTGGAAATCCTGCTCCGCGACGTTCAGGGAGGCGCATTCGAGAGGCCACGCGAGCATTACGCGGCGATCGATCCGGCGCTGGAGGCCGTCTGCCTGAAGGCGATGGCCCTGAAGCCCGAGGATCGGTACGAATCGGCCCGGGCGTTGGCGGAGGACGTCGACCGCTGGCTGGCCGACGAACCCGTGACGGCCTACCCCGAGCCATTCACGCGACGAGCCCGGCGCTGGGCCAAGCGGAACCGGACTGCCGTTTCCGGCGCGACAGTGGCGCTGGTGATGCTAGTGGTCGGTCTCGGCGGGTTCTCCGTTTTTCAGACCCGGGCGAACACCCGCCTGGATTTCCAGCGCCAGCGCGCTGAGAACCGCGAACAACTGGCGATCGACGCGGTGAAGCGGTTCGCGGACTCTGTGGCCGAGAACCCAGAACTCAAGAACAACATGTCTCTGGAAGAGTTGCGCAAGACTCTTTTGAAAGAACCATTGGAATTCTTCAAGAGCCTACGGGAGCGTCTCCAGGCTGACCGAGACACTCGTCCGGAATCCCTGGCTCGATTGGCGAAGGCCGGCTCTGAACTTGGTTTTCTTACGATAGAGATCGGCGACAAACAGGACGCCATCACAGCTTATCGCGAGAGCTTGGCGATCTTTAATCGATTGGCTCGGGAGAACCCATCAATCATCCAGTTCCAGACCGACCTGGCCACAATCCACCTCAACCTCGGAAACCTGCTCAGCGATATTGGTCAAGCGGGAGCGGCGCGTGAGGCTTTGGGGAGGGCGTTGGCGATCTGGGAGCGTCTGGCGCGGGAAAATCCCGCGATCATCCGGTTCCAGAGCGACCTGGCCACCAGCCATAACGCCCTCGGCAGACTGCTCCAAGCCACCGGTCAGCTGGGAACGGCGCGTGAGGCTTTGGAGCGGGCGTTGGCAATCCGGGAGCATCTGGCGCGGGAGAACCCCGCGATCACTCAATACCAGAGCCAACTGGCCATTAGCCATCACAGCCTCGGTCTCTTTCTCAATGCCACTGGTCAGGCACTCGAAGCGCGGGCGTCTTATGAGCGTGCGTTGGCGATCCGGGAGCGTCTGGCGCGGGAGCACCCTGCGATCATCGAGTTTCAGAGCGGCCTGGCCTCAAGCAATGACAACCTCGGCAACCTGCTCATGGCGAGCGGTCAGGCGACCGCGGCGCAAGCGGCTTATGAGCGGTCGTTGGTGATCCAGGAGAGGTTGGCGCGCGAGAACCCCGCGATCACCGAGTTTCAACGCGACCTGGCCGCCAGCCATAACAACCTCGGCGCCCTGCTCGGCGAGACCGGTCAGGCGGGCGCGGCGCGTGAGTCATTTGATCGAGCCCTGGCCATCCAGGAGCGACTGACGCAGGACTACCCCAGGATCTCCCGATTCCAGAGCGACCTGGCCGGCACCCATACCAACCTCGGCCTTCTGCTCAGCGAGACTGGTCAGATGGGCGCGGCCGTTGAGGCTAATGAGCGAGCGTTGGTCATCTGGGAGCGCCTGGCGCGGGAGCACCCCACGATTATCCAGTTCCAGCACCGCATGGCCGCAAACCTTTACACTCTTGGCACGCTGCACAGCGCCACCGGACAGCCGGCCGCGGCGCAAGAGTTTCATGAGCGAGCGTTGGCGATTCTGGAGGGTCTGGCGCGGGAGCACCCCGCGGTCCCCGAGTTCAAGAGCGACCTGGCCGCCAGCCATAACAACCTCGGCATGCTCCTCCACGACGCCGGTCAGGCCGGCGCGGCGCGAGAGTCCTATGAGCGGGCGCTCGCGATCCGGGAGGGACTGGCGCGTGAGAACCCCGAGATCGCCGTGTACCTGAGTGATCTGGCCGCCAGCCATAACAACCTCGGCATACTCCTCCGCGACGCCGGTCAGGCCGGCGCGGCGCGAGAGTCCTATGAGCGGGCGTTGGCGATCTGGGAGCGTCTGGCGCGGGAGCATCCCGAGTCACCCGAGTACGCCAGCGATCTGGGTGCAACGCTCAACAACCTGGCCATGATCGACCTGAACGCCAGGAGATTCGCCGAGGCGCACGCTGGGTTCCTTCAGGCCGTCGACTGGCAGAAACGGGCCCTCGCCGCCAACCCGAGGAACCCGACGTATCGGCGATACCTGGGAAATCACCTCACAAACCTGATCACGGCCGCTCGGGGCCTGGGCCGCGAGGACGAGGCCGCGGCGGCCCAGCGGGAACTGGCGGCGCTTAAGTCTAGCGACCCACAATTCGAAGCTCTGGACGCCCGGCTAATCGCCGTGAGCCAGGGAGCGCCTCCGAAGGACGTCGCCGAACGCCTGGCCCTGGCCCAGCGGGCTTACGAAATCGCGCGGCACGCCCTGGCCGCTCGGCTCTGGGCGGAGGCCATGAAGGACGATCCAAGGCTCGCCGATAATCGCCAGGCCCAGCACGCCTACAACGCCGCCTGTTCCGCCGCGCTGGCCGGTTGTAGTCAGGGCACGGAAGACCCCGCCCTCGACGACGCCGCGAAGGCCCGACTTCGCCAGCGGGCCCGCAGCTGGCTCACGGACGAACTGGCGGAGTGGACCCGCGTCCTGGATTCGGGATCGGACCCGGCTCGAGATGTCGTCGCCCAGACTCTAGCGCACTGGAATCAAGACCCGGACCTCGCCGGCCTTCGCGACGCGAAGGCGCTGGAAGCCCTCCCCGACGATGAACGCGTCGCCTGCCGCGACCTCTGGGCGAAGGTGGATGCGTTGCTGGCCAGGGCCAGGGGAGAGGCCCCGCTTCCCGACCTGCCCGAAGACCCGTTCACACGATAAAACTCGTAGGGTCCGCTATTGCGGACCATTCCCCATTTTTTCGTAAATCCAGAATTGGTCCGCAATAGGGGACCCTACGGAATTCGGAGTGGGCGGGGCTTCAGCGATACTCGGCCGCGGGTTCGGGCAGGGTTCGGGTGATCTCCTCCAGGCGGTAGCCGAAGCCGGTGCCGGAGATGGTCGAGAGGTCCAGGACCCCTTCTCGACGTCGGTAGAGGCCGGGGTGGACCACCGCCTCGGGGTCGGAGGCCCTCGGGTAGAACTGCATGCCGTTGGTTTCCACGCCCATGATCGTGCCCGCGTGGGCCGCGAGCAGGACGTGGGGGATTTGCGCCAGCATCGGGTTGGAGAGGTCCTGAACCATCAGGGTCATGCCGTGGGCCTTCGCCCAGCAGAGCGAGAGCAACGCCCCGGTCTGCGTCTTGCAGGTCTTCAAGGCCACGCCCGTCCACCCCAGCGACCGGCCCAGCTTGATCATTTGCCAGTCGTGGGCGCTCTCGTCCATGAACAGCGGCTTTCGCGCCGAGACGCTGTGGACCTCGATTCGGTGCGTCTCCAGGTCGTACGGAAACGGCTGCTCCACGTACAGGAGCATCCCCGAGATCCGGGGATGCTCGATCGTCAGGCGGTCGAGCATGTCGTTGACGTACGCTGGGTCTTGCACCGTGCAGTTGAAGTCGGCGGTCAGCCAGTCGACTCCCCCCTCGATCGCGAGGGCCCCGACCCTCACCAGCCGGTCGTAATCCCAGGTCTCGTCGTTGCCTCGCAGCTTGACCTTCAGACACTTCAGGCCGTCGCGCTGAATCCAGTCGCGGAGCAGGATCGGCTCGCCGTCGTTCGGCTCGTTTCCGGTGAGGTCGGCCGGGTCGAGCGGGTCGAGCCCCCCCACCAGGTGCCAGGCGGGTATCTTGTCGGGGCGTTTGAGGTTCAGGAAGTCGGCCGGGTGCTTGCCGATGAAGCTCACGCCCCCCCCCAGCACGGGCGCGAGGTGGACCGACAGGTCCGTGTTCATGAACGTTTCGTCGTACGTGGCGTAGGTGCTCAGGCCGAGCAGGTTGCCGAAGGCGTCGTGCAAGGCCAGGTCGTAGGCCGACGAACACACCAGCGCCGCCAGCCAGGGGATCGGTTCGGCCCCGGGCCCCCGGTCGCGGTTGGTCCAGCGCAGGCGTTCGGGCAAGACCTCCCTGGTGAACGCCTCGCCAACCTCCACCGGGTGGCCGAATCGGTCGAACTCCGACCAGTCGACCACCAGCGCGGAGGTCAAGGTCTTGAGATGCTCGTGGCGCGCCTCATACGAGAGCGTGCTGGGCCAGACCCACTGCACGCTGAGCGGGGTTTCGCCCCAGCCGACGGCCTCGCGCCCCTGACGATCCCGAACGGTGAGCCGAACCCGGGCGCAGGTCACCTCGGTGGTGATCTCCGGGCCGAACTTCAAGGGGACCCGGGTCTTGATCGGAAGGTAGTAAAGCTCCGCGGCCACGGGGCGGATATCCGTCGGTTTTCCGGGCATGGGAACGCCCCTGGCGGGTCGGTTGGGTTGGATTCGATATTCCGTCGCGTCGCGCGTCGGGCGCTTCGACGACCAGCGGGCCATTCGGCCCGGACCTTTCAGCCTGAGGTCTTTGGTCCTTGTCCGCAAGGGGCCACCGGCGATACCATCGAACGACCGCCCCGGCCTCGTGGTCGCGATCCGGGATCGGGGCTCGATTCCTGGCTGCGCGAGAACGTTCGGAGGTGGAATGGCCGGCGACGGGGGCCCGAGATTGATCCTCGCCAGCGCGTCCCCCCGGCGTCGGCAACTGCTGGAGCAGGCGGGTTACGCCTTCGAGGTCGACCCCTCCGACGTCGAGGAACCCGAGCCCGACGTCGGGGAAGCCGTGGCGCCTTACGTCGCGGGCCTGGCCTGGCGCAAGGCCGTCTCGGTGGCCCGAAGACGGCGATCGGGCTTGATTCTCGCGGCGGACACGGCCTGCGCGGTGGACGGTTCGATTCTCAACAAGCCCGTCGATCGGGCCGACGCGGAACGGATGATCCGGCTTCAGGAGGGGCGGGACACCCTGGTCCTGACGGCCGTTTGCCTGATTCGTGCCGATCGCTGGGAATGGCGCGGGGCCGTCGAAACGAGCGTCGTTCGGTTCCGGGCGCTCCGGGACGACGAACGGACCGAGTACCTCGACGGGCTCAAGTGGCGGGGCAAGGCCGGCGCTTACGGCTTGCAAGACGACGATCCGTTCGTCACCCTCGTGACCGGGAGCTTCTCCAACGTGGTCGGGCTGCCCCTGGAACGGCTGGCCGCGCTCCTTCGTGAACGTCCAGGCTTGACCGACTGACTGAATCGCTGGCTCCTCGCGGAGGGTGTCCTGGATGGGATGGAATCGAGTCGTTCACGAACGCCAAGCCCTGGCGGTCCCGCGGGGTCTGTGGCTGGCCCCCGCGTCCCTGGCGATCCTCGCCGGGACGCTGTTGATCTGGCTGGACGGCACCCGCCCCCTGGAGGCTCAGAACGTGTCTCCGGCCAAACCCGCTCCGATCAACGGCGCGCGCGCCTACGGTTACCTCAAACAGATCTGCGCTCTCGGACCGCGGGTCGCTGGTACCGAGGCCAATACCAAACAGCGCGAGATGGTCGCCAAGCACTTTGCCGCGATGGGGGGGAAGGTCACCGAGCAACCGTTCACGGCGCGCGACCCGAAGTCCGGCAAACGGGTGAACATGGTCAACCTCGTCGGCGCCTGGCATCCCGATCGACGCTCCCGGATCGTCATCGGCGCGCACTACGACACCCGACCGTTCCCCGACGAGGACCCCGACCCCGCGCGACGCAAGGCGGTGTTTCTGGGAGCCAATGACGGGGCCTCGGGCGTTGCGTTGTTGATGGAGATCGCCCATCACCTGAGTGATCTGAGCACCGGTTGGGGCGTCGACCTGGTCCTCTTCGACGGGGAGGAACTGGTCTACGGCTCCGGCCCCGACGGCCAGGTCGGCGAGTACTTCCTGGGCTCCAAGGAGTTCGCCAGGCGGTACGCCTCGGGCGTCGACTCGGGAAGGCTTCGCACTCGCTACGCCGGCGGGATCGTCCTGGACATGGTGGGGGACAAGGACCTGACCATCGACCAGGAGGAGAACAGCCTGGCCCTGGCCCCTGGCCTGGTTCGCGAGGTCTGGGACGTCGCCCGACGACTCAACGCCACGGCGTTCCGCCATCGCGCGGGCCGTTCGGTCCTGGACGACCACCTTCCGCTGAACAACGTGGGGATTCCCACCATCGACGTCATCGACTTCGACTACCCCCACTGGCATACCGCCAGGGACGTCCCCGAGAACTGCTCGGCGGCGAGCCTGGAGCAGGTGGGGAAGGTCGTGACCGCCTGGCTGGCGCAGCCTCCCCGGCGTCGATCGCGTTGAGTGGAACGGTTGATGAGGTGAAACGTCGGTCCAAGTTGAATTGCCCCGTGGCCGTGTTAAACTGGAAGGGTCACGGGAGCAAGCCCTCATGAATCGAATGCGCCGGGCGTTCACCCTCATCGAATTGCTGGTGGTCATCGCCATCATCGCGGTCTTGATCGCCCTGCTGTT
>JBFWRA010000156.1:0-7430 GCA_050249155.1 Isosphaeraceae bacterium
CCCACAGAGCGCCGCGACTCGCTTGAACTCCTCCGCGACGCTGGGGTCGCTCTGTCGGACGGAGTAACCGACCAGGGCGAAAATCGCCGCGACCAGAACGACGGTCGACGCCATCCGAAGGGCCCGCGCCTGGAAGGTCATCAAGCCGTTGGCGGTGTCGTGTTCCATTCGCAGGAGAATGAGCTGCTCCTCACTGATTTTCTCCCCCTGCCTCATCAAGATCTCGCCGCGACGGTACGTGTCATAAATATCGCTGACACTCTCCCGAGCGATCTCGCGGAGTTCATTGGTGTACTGTTCCTCGTAGGTGAGCGTCGGCGTGGCCGCGAGTTTCTCCGAGACCAGTCGGAAGAGGGTCGGGCCGACCCTCGACGCGGTGAACGGAGCGACGAAATCCTTGTAGACCGGACCGTCGGGTTTGGCCACTCGCTCGGGGACCACGCGTTCCCTGGCCACGACGTGGGCCTCTTTCGGCCCCTGGCCGATCGCGCGGACCGTGAGGGTCTGGCTGGATTCCTCGGTCCTGGGCAGGGTGTCGTACCCCAGGACGCCGTCTCGGATGATCGGCGCGAAGGCCGCGACGATCTGTCGGTGCAGGGCGTCGCGGCGCTCCGGGGTGTCGGTGGCCGCCTTCAACTCGTCGTACGCCTCGGCGTCGAGCTTCCAGGAAGAGCGCAGGCTTTCGGGTAGGTCCTCGAAGCGATCGCTCTTGGAGATCGCGACCACGAGGTCGTCGAGCCTGCCCGCGAGGTTGCGCAAGGGCGCGGGATCGTTCACCATCGAGGGAGCGATCCGATCGACCATTTCCTGCTGCTGGGTGTTCGTCTTCTTCTGGTTGATGCGCTTGAACTCGGGCACGTTGACGTGGACGTCGCGGTCGAGCACCTCGCCGAGCCGGTAGGTGAACGGGGGTCCGTAACCGTGGACGACGATCGCGGTGGCCAGGACGGCCAGGGCGACGACGGCGAACCGCGTCAGTCGAGCGCGCTGGCGAGCGAGCCTGCCCTGCTGAATCGAGAGGGAGGGCGCGGGGCGAAGGTTGGCCCGATTCAATCTCGGGCGACGTTTACCAAAGCTCATGGATGCGTCTCTGCCGCGAGGTCAGCGGGACTTGGCCCGCCCCACGCCGGGGTGTGCCACGCCAACGCCGGCGTGGCTCTGGCGGCCCCCGGTCGGACCGCCTGGTCCACCCCCGGGGAGGCACCGCCTCGCCTCACTCCGAGGCGATCAGGCCGGCGTCGGGCGCCGGGCTCTCCGACAGGGGCGTGGACGGGGGCGCGCCGGCCGACAGGCCGCGATCAGGGGCCGTGTCGGTCCCCTCATAGGCGTTGACGATCGCCTGGACCAGCGGATGGCGAATGATGTCGGCCTTGCCCAGTCGCACGACGGCGACCCCAGGGACCGAACCCAGACGCTCCGCGGCGTCGGCCAGACCGCTGACGGTCGCCGGTGGAAGGTCGACCTGCGTCACGTCACCGGTCACCACGATCCGGGAGTTTTGACCCATCCTCGTCAAAAACATCTTCATTTGTGGCACGGTGGCGTTCTGTCCCTCGTCGAGTATGATAAACGCGTCGTTGAGTGTGCGGCCTCTCATGTAGGCCAGGGGCGCGATCTCGATCAGATCGTTGCCCATGTAGCGCCGGATCTGCTCGTAATCCATCAGGTCGTGCAGGGCGTCGAGCAGGGGGCGAAGGTAGGGGTTGATCTTGGCCTCGAGGTCGCCAGGAAGGAACCCGAGTTTCTCTCCGGCCTCCACCGCGGGACGGCAGAGCACGATTTTCTTCATCTTGCCGCGACGCAGCGCCGAGACCGCCGTCGCCACGGCGAGGTAGGTCTTGCCCGTGCCCGCTGGGCCGATGCAGAGCGTCAGCTCGCTGTCGCGGAGCGCGCGAAGGTAGCTGGTCTGCCCCTCGGATCGCGGCTTGACGACTCGGCTCCCCTCGCGGATCTCCAGATGTTCGGGACGGTCGGGCTCGTTCTGGGTGAGCACCTTTTCGATGCCGTCCCCCACGTCGGCCGAGGTGATCGGTTTTTTCTTCCGGAACAGGGCGCGGAGGCCGTCGAACACCTGGCGGGCTTGTTCGAGTTTCTCCGGGTCCCCTTCCACTCGGAGTTCGCCGTGCCTGGCGAGAACCTTGACGCCCAGGGCGTCCCGGATCTGGCGGAGGTGCTGGTCTCGGCTGCCGAAGACGGCGAGCTCTTCCTCGTGTCCGTCCAGCGCGATGATGATCTCGGACATGCCTGGCCCTTCGCCAGGGCGGGGGTGGCACCGTCGGTCGCGTCTGAGTCGTCGCGATCTCGAGGCCCGTCCGCCCAGCAACGAACTACATTATGGATCATCGGGTCTTGTCAAGGCAATGTCTTGTCTCAGGGCCCAAAGAGGAGCCAGAATCCAAACGCCACGGGGCCGGCGAACAGGGGCGAGTCAATCACGTCGAGCACTCCGCCGAATCCTGGCACGGTGTCCGAGGCGTCCTTCCGCTCGCAATCGCGCTTGATCATCGACTCCATCAAATCGCCCAGCTGGGCCGACGCGCCCACCACCAGCCCGAAACCGATCGCGGACGGCCAGCTCAGTGTGGGAACACCAAGCACTTCGCGTGCCAGGGCCGCGACCCCCAGCGACCCGGCCACTCCGACGATCAGCCCCCCGACGGACCCCTCGATCGTTTTGTTCGGGCTGAGTTTCGGCCAGAGCTTGTGACGGCCCGCGATCCGTCCGATCGAGTACGCCCCCACGTCCGACCCCTTCGCCGTGGCGAACAGGAACCCCACGGGTAGCAGCCCGTGATAGGGGCCGTCGAACCATCGCAACTGGATCACGAACGCGGAGAACAGGCCCAGATAGGTCACCCCGAGGAGCGTTCCGGCGATCGTCGCCATCGTCGCCCCAGGCTTCTCGTACTGAAGACTTTCGGCGAAAAAACAGAGCATCGCGACGGCCGTGAACGCCATCAGCGTCCATCCCAGGGCCGAGACCGGACCGAGGGCGTCGTAGGACGGGTCCTGATCGGCTCCCAGGACATGGGGAGCCCAGTTGGAGAGGACCACCGCCAGGACCCCACCAAAGAGGACCCCTCGGGAGGGTCGAGCGCTCGAATCGTGGAGCAGGCCGATCAATTCCAGCGACGCCAGCCCCATCACGGTCAACGTGAGGATCAACCAGAGCGGAAACCAAGGGGCCATCCACTCGTCGGCGTAGAGGATCGCGACGAGGACCGCGGCCATCGTGACGCCGCTGACCAGCCGGGTGCCGAGCATGAGGTTCCTCGGGTGGGTGGAGTCGGTCCAGTCCTCGCGCGGCCTGGAGGCCGGGCGAGAAGTCTCAGGAGGACGGCGAGGCGGCGGGGAGACCCCCGAACTTGCGCTGTCGCGCGGCGAACGCCTGGCAACCCGCCAGCAGGTCGTCCCCCCGGAAATCGGGCCAGAGGACGTCGGTCACCCAGATCTCGGCGTAAGAGATCTGCCAGAGTAGGAAGTTGCTCAACCGGAGCTCCCCGGCGGTTCGGATCAGAAGGTCGGGGTCGGGCATCCCCGCCGTGGAAAGATACGCTTCGAGCCGGGATTCGTCCACCTGGGAAGGGTCCAGCGCTCCGGCCCGGACGTCCTCCGCCAGGCGACGCGCCGCGTCGGCGATCTCGGTCCTGCCTCCGTAGTTGACCGCCAGGCAGAGGGTCATCCCGGTGTTCGCCGCGGTGAGTTCCGACGTGCGGTCGAACTGCCGGAGGACGTCCGCGGGCAATCCCTCCCGGCGGCCGATCATGACCAGGCGGACGTTCTGGTCCATCAGCTCGTCGCGTTCGAGCACCAGGAAGTGCCGGAACAGCCGGAGCAAGAACGTCAACTCGCGCGGCGGCCGTTTCCAGTTCTCGACCGAGAGGCAATAGAGCGTGATCTGGTCGAGGCCCAGCCGGCAGCCTTCCTCGACCACGGCCCTGACGCTCTGGATGCCGCGGCGATGGCCGAAGATCCGGGGCTTGCCCCGATTCTCCGCCCAACGGCCGTTGCCGTCCATGATGATCGCGACGTGCCTTGGCAACTGGTCACGCCGAAGACCCACGGCCGCGAGCCTGGCGAGACCTGCTTCACTGATCGGCGTGTGCGGCATGTTGGCTCGCGGAGGCGGAAGCCTCGGAGAGGGTGAGGGTTTGTGGTTGGACGCCGGAGGAGCCCGTGGTCGGGGTCGCGTCAGTCGACGTCGGTGATCGTCTGGGTCCGTTCGGGGCCGACGGAAACCGTGCGAACCGGAACTCCCATCCGAGCGCCCAGAAACTGAACGTAGTCTCGCGCCGCGGCGGGCAAGCGAGACCAGGACTTGACGCCGGTCACGTCCTCGGACCAGCCGGGAAGGGTCTCGTAGACCGGCTTGCAGCGACCCAGCGCCTCGACGGACGACGGGAGCTCGGTCACCTTCCGGCCCTGGTCGTCCTCATAGTGGACGGCCACCTTGAGTTCGGGGAGCCCGCTGAGCACGTCCAGCAGCATCACGGCCAGTTCGGTCGAGCCGCTCACCCGGGCGCCGTGTCGGGCGGCCACGACGTCGAACCAGCCGCAGCGCCGAGGCCTGCCCGTCACCGTGCCGTACTCGCGACCGATCTTCCGGATGCGCTCGCCGGTCTCGTTGTCCTGCTCGGTGGGAAACGGGCCGCCGCCGACCCTGGTCGTGTACGCCTTGACGATCCCAATCCAGCGGTCGACGTGGCGCGTGGGCACTCCGGAGCCCGCCGCGATCCCCGAGGCGCTGCTGTTCGAACTGGTCACGTAGGGATACGTGCCGTGGTCCACGTCCAGAAGCGACCCCTGAGCGCCTTCAAAGAGGAGGCGACGCCCCTGGCCGATCGCCTCGTGCAGCCAGGTCGTCGTGTCTCTGACGAAGGGGCGGAGCGCCTCGGCGTAACCCAGATACTCCTGGGCGATCGGTTCCGCGTCGAACGGGGTGAAGTCCGGCAGCATCGCCTTGAGCAGACGATTCTTGTACGCGACGATCCGTCCGAGGTGTTCGCGGAACCGGGCGGGCTCGTAAAGGTCCCCGACCCGAACCCCGTGGACCCTGCCGACCTTGTCTCGATAGCAGGGGCCGATCCCCCTTCGGGTCGTGCCCAGGTGGTCGGCCGCGGACTCCGACTCCTCCGTCAATCGCTCCTCGGCCAGGTGATAGGGCAGGATGACGTGGGCCCGGTCGCTGACGTGCAGCCGACTCCCGAATTCGACCCCTTGATCGCTCAGGGTCCGCACCTCGGACAGCAGCGCGGGGGGGTGGATCACCACGCCGTTGCCGATCACGCAGTCGATCCCAGGGCGAAGGATGCCGGTCGGGATGAGCGAGAGCTTGTAGGTCACTCCTCCCGTGACGACGGTGTGCCCGGCGTTGGCACCCCCTTGATAACGCACGACCGCGTCGTGCCGGTCGCAGAGCAGGTCGACGATCTTCCCCTTGGCCTCGTCACCCCATTGGAGCCCAACCACGCAAGTCGAAGGCACGGCGCACGTTCTCCGATCCCGAAAGTCCGGCCGCGTGGCCGCTTTCCCCGACGAAGCAAACAGCCTAACCCCCCGACCCCGGGCCCGTCAATTCACTCGGGGCTCAAGGCATGAGCGCCCGAAACTCGTTGAAGAGGTACTGGCTGTCGTGCGGGCCCGCCGAGGCCTCGGGGTGGTACTGCACGCTGAAGACGGGCAGCCGCTTGTGCCGAAGCCCTTCCAGCGTGCCGTCGTTGAGGTTGACGTGGCTCGGCTCGACGTCGGCTGGCAGGCTAGCCGGGTCCACCGCGAATCCGTGGTTCTGCGTGGTGATCTCAACCCGCCCGGTGGCCTCGTTCCGCACAGGGTGATTGGCGCCTCGATGGCCGAACTTCAACTTGAACGTCCGACCGCCGAACGCCTGACCCGGAAGCTGATGCCCCAGGCAGATCCCAAAAATCGGCACGCCCCGGGACCCGGCCGCGGTCTCGATCAACGCGCGGAGCTGGCCGACTTCGTCCACCAGGGCGCTGGGATCTCCCGGGCCGTTGGAGAGGAAGATTCCATCGGGGTCCAGGTCGAGAACCGCCCCGGCGGGGGTTGAGCCCGGAACCACGGTGACCCGGCAGCCCGTCTCGACGAGGTGCCGCGGGATGTTCCACTTCATGCCGAAGTCCAGGGCGACGACGTGCGGCCGGCTTTCGGGCGACCCCTGCGCCTGACGGTTCACGAACCGGCTCTCGAACCCTGGTTCCCAGGTGGACCCCGCCGCCGGCATGACCTCCCTGGCGAGATTCCGGCCGACAAGTCCCGGACTGGCCTTGGCCTTCGCGACCAGTCGCGCGTCGTCCAGGTCGGTGGTCGAGAGAATGCCCTTCATCGCCCCGCGCTCGCGAGTCAACCGGACCAACGCGCGGGTGTCGATCCCTTCAATCCCGAGGATCTGGTTGCGTTCGAGGAACGCTTCGAGCGACCCGCCCGCGCGATGGTTGCTGACCCTCCGGCTCAATTCTCGGACGACGAACCCGCGAACCCAGGGTCGAGCGCTCTCGGCGTCCTCGTCGTTGACGCCGTAGTTTCCGATCAGAGGATAGGTCATCGCCACGATCTGGCCGTGGTAGGAGGGGTCGGTGAGGATCTCCTGATACCCGGTCATGCTGGTGTTGAAAACGACCTCGCCGTCCGTCTCCCCGCTGGCTCCAAACGCCCTCCCCGAGTAGACCGTTCCATCTTCAAGTGCGAGTTTGGCGTTATGCATGGTGGCTCTTCGGCGTGCGACCCGCGAACGATGGTGACTGGTGGGAGGGACCATCCCCAGGCGCGTTTCGTCTGGGTGTCGCAACGAGTATATCGCAAGGTCAACGGCCGGGACCATCCAACTCGGGAACCTCCGTCCCCTTCCTCAAATAGGGGACGGAGGAAGTTTTTTGGCGGATTGAAGCCACGTGGGATGAGTTTGAAATCACCTCCGTCCCTTTTGCAATCGAAGTGACGACGGCGCCAGGTCGGGAGGAGCGTCGGACGTTTCGCGCTCGACCTGGTCCAATCAATCTCCCGTGCGTCGGTACAGTTCGTTGTTGAACCGGAATCCCGTGGCGCGGCCGTTGGCCATTTCGAGGTGGAAATCCCGGATGTTGATCTTCTGGTAGGGATTGTCCGGCCCGGTCAGCAGCTTGCGGTTGCCGAGGTCCGGGGTGAGCGTCCAACTCACGTTCGCCCTGTTGGTCCACTTCAAAAGATTGTTCGGGCCTTGCGTGATCCTGCCGACGTGCCAGTCGTTTTCCACCGGTTCCCGTTGATACCTTCCCAGGACCGGCACCTGGTTCTGGGGTAGGGAGCGAAGCGTCTCGGTGACGTCGCCTCGAATCGCCTGATCGAAGTAGGATCGGCCGGTCACGAAGTCGAGGACGGTGATTTTCTGGCCGGGTCTCGCGGAAAGCTTCACGAACTTCCCACGTGGCAGTTCG
>JBFWRA010000157.1:0-7426 GCA_050249155.1 Isosphaeraceae bacterium
ACCTGAGCCGCTTCCAGGCGTCGCTCGCCGAAACGGGCGTTCCGCGGGAAAACCAAACGGCCGCGGCCTGGGGAGCGCTCGCCCAGGCCATCCTGGCCGCCAGCGAGTTTCTCACGATCGACTGATTCTTGACGAGTAACGAATCAAGCCAGAGTCATACGCCGAGGGATCACGCCCGATGAATGCCCATTGGACGTCGCGCTGGCCGAGGAACCCCACCCGTCGCGAACTGCTCCGCGGGGCGGGCGCTGGCTTTGGCGCGCTGGCGCTGGCGGGGTTGCTGGGTGAGGAGGCCAGGGCCGCCGAGCCCCCGGCGGAGACCGGCGACGGCCCCGATCCAGCGCGTCCCCTGGCGCCCAGGCCACCGCGATTCCCGGCCAGGGCCAAGCGGGTGATCTTCCTGTTCATGCACGGGGGACCGAGCCAGGTCGACACGTTCGACCACAAGCCACTGCTGACCCGAGACCACGGCAAGCCGCTCCCCTTCGCCAAGCCCCGCGTGGTGTCGAGCCAGACGGGCAACCTCCTGGCCACCCCCTGGAAGTTCTCCAGACACGGCCAGAGCGGACTCTGGGTGAGCGAGGTCTTCCCGGAACTCTCCCGGATGGTCGACGATCTCTGCGTCCTGAACGGGATGCACGGGTCGAACTCGCGACACGGCGGGGCCCTGCTGGAACTCCACACCGGCAGCGATACGTTCGTGAGGCCGAGCATGGGCTCCTGGGTCGTCTACGGCCTGGGAACCGAGAACCAGAACCTGCCGGGGTACGTCACGATCTGCCCAAACGCCAGCCACGGCGGCGTGAACAATTTCGGCTCGGCGTTCTTGCCGGCGGTCTACCAGGGCAACGCCATCGGCATGACCGGCGTGCCGATCGAGGAGGCCCGCTTCCCGTTCATCGAGAACACGACGACCCCTCGCGACCTTCAGCGCCTGCAGATCGACCTGGTCCAGGAAATGAACCGCGACCATCTCGACCGCGCCGTCGCCGACCAGGCGCTCGAAGGTCGGATCGCGGCGCTGGAACTGGCGTTTCGGATGCAGGCCGAGGCCCCCGAGGTCCAGGATCTCTCCGGCGAGTCCGCGGCGACCCGGCGGCTCTACGGCCTGGACGACCCCGTGACCCGGCCGTTCGGCACTCAGTGCTTGCTCGCCCGACGCTTCGCCGAGCGAGGGGTCCGCTTTGTTCAGGCGTCACACAGCTACAAGTGGGACCAGCACGGCGGTCTTCGAAAAGACCTGGCCCGGAACGCGAGAGAGGTGGACCGACCGATCGCCGGGCTGCTGACCGACCTGAAGGCCCGCGGGCTTCTGGAGGACACTCTCGTCCTTTGGGGGGGCGAGTTCGGGAGAACGCCGACCTCCCAAGGCGATGACGGCCGCGATCACAATCCGCAAGGGTACAGCATGTGGCTGGCGGGCGGCGGCGTGAAGGGGGGCCATCGCCACGGCGCCACCGACGATTACGGCTACTACGCCGTCGAGGGCAAGGTCCACGTCCACGACCTGCACGCGACGATCCTGCACCTGCTGGGCCTGGACCACACCCAGCTGACCTACCGACACGCCGGACGCGACTTCCGCCTGACCGACGTCCACGGCGAGGTCGCTCACGAAATCCTCGCCTGAGAATGCGAGCGATTCCGCTTCTGAACCGAACCCTCGACGGTTCGGCTCTATCGGCCACGACGCGCCGCGAACTCGTCGAGCGTCCGACGCATGTGATCGCGATTGATCCGGGGATCGGGGGCGTCCTCGTCACTCCGCGTGGCAATGGCCTCGCGGACCGCCGCCAGCGCCGCGGCCGCGCAGACGGCCTGAATCTCGGAACCGCTATAACCCGAGGTGCGCCTGGCGATCTCCTCGATCGAGACGTCGGCCTCGACCGGTTTGTCGCGTAGGGCGATTCGGGCGATCTCAGCGCGCGCCGACTCGTCGGGCAAGCCGATCTCCAGTAGCATTCCGAACCGGCCAGGACGCAGAAGTGCGGGATCGAGGCGGTCCGGTCGGTTGGTTGCCCCCAGCACCAGCACCCCTTGAAGCTCCTCCACGCCGTCCATCTCGGCGAGGAACTGCCCAAGAACCCGATCGGCGACGGTGGCGTCCGAGTCCGCCGCGCCTCGGACGCTCAGCAGGGCGTCGACCTCGTCGAAGAAGATGAGGCAGGGGGCGGCCTGTCGAGCCTTGTGGAAGACCTCGCGGACCCCTCGCTCGGATTCTCCCACATATTTGGAGAGAAGCTCGGGCCCCTTGACCGTGAGGAAGTTCACGCCCGTCTCCCTGGCGACGGCCTTGGCCAGCAAGGTCTTGCCGCAGCCTGGCGGACCCGCCAGCAAGATTCCCTTGGGGGGACGGATTCCCGCCCTGGCGAACGTCGACGCGTGATGAATCGGCCAGACGACCGACTCGATCAACCGGGACTTGGCCTCGGCGTGCCCTCCCACGTCGCTCCAACCGACCGTCGGCCGCTCGACGAACACCTCTCGGATCGCCGAGGGCTCGACCTGCCTCAGAGCGACCTGGAAATCGTCCGCGGAGACTTCCATGCGGTTGAGCGAGGCCGGGCCCAGCGGCACCTGTTCGCGGGGGTCCGCCGGTAGGATTCGTTGGAGGCAGACCATCGCCGCCTCGCGACAAAGGGCTTCCAGGTCCGCACCCACGAAACCATGAGTGATCGCGGCGAGGTGGTCGAGGTCCACGTCTTCGGCCAACGGCATGTTTCGGCGGTGGACTTCGAGGATCTCCCGACGACCCTCCCGGTCGGGGATCGGGATGGCGACCTCGCGGTCGAACCGTCCCGGGCGACGGAGCGCCGGGTCGATCGCGTTGGGGAGGTTCGTGGCGGCCAGGACCACGACCTGAGGGCGTTGAGCCAACCCGTCCATCAGGGTCAGGAGCTGAGCCACGACCCGCTTTTCGACGTCGCCGACGACTCGATCGCGCCTCGGGGCGATGGCGTCCAGCTCGTCCAGGAAGATGATGCTGGGCGCTTGCCGCGCGGCGTTCTCGAAGATCTCGCGGAGTCGCGCCTCGCTCTCGCCATAAAACTTGTGGATGACTTCCGGCCCGTTGATCGTGAAGAACGCCGCGTCGGTCTCGTGCGCGACCACTCGGGCGATGAGCGTCTTCCCGCAGCCGGGGGGCCCGTGAAGCAGGACTCCCTTCGGTGGCGCCACGCCGAGCCGCTCGAACGCCTCGGGACACTTCAGGGGAAGCTCGACGATTTCCCGGACTCTGCGAACCTCGGCCTTCAAGCCGCCCACGTCCTCGTAGGCGAACGGTCGAAAGCTCTGGCGCTCTCGGGAAAGGCTCTCCGGGGCCGGGTGCCTGGCGAACTCGACGCGCGTGTTCGGCCCGACCACCACCGGCCCGCTGGGCGTGGTGCGCAGGACCTTGAAGTCCGCCGCGCGCTGACCCAGGAGGTTCACGCGGACCCGGTCCCCCACCAGCATGGGCAGACCCGACATGGTTCGAGAGAGCGTGCGCGCCTCGTGTTCGCTCGGTAACTGGGAAAGCGGCAACAGGGTAACCGCTTCCGCCAGGCTCGACTCGACCGGACGAACGTGAATCTCCTGATCGATCGTGGCCCCGGCGTTCTCCCGGGTGACTCCGTCGATCTGAACCCGGCCCCGCCCGCGATACGCGCTGTACGTGGGCATCAATTTGCCCACCGTCTTGCGACGCCCCACCAGCTCGACCACGTCCCCCACCTTCAGGCCCAGTCGGCCAATGTCGGCGGGGTCGAGCCTTGCCAGTCCCTTGCCAAGGTCGCGGGCCAGAGCCTCGGTCACCCGAGGCGTCAACGGTTCGTGGGTTTCAGGCATCATGGGGCGGGTGGTCGCGGGCTTTTCGACGTCGGCGAGGGTGTTCACGTCAACAATAGGTTCCCAATCACCAGACCGGACGACCGTGTCGCTTCGCGGCGACCTCCCCGCCACGATTGATGCTCCGTGGCGACGCGAGGGGCTTGACCGCATCACTTCGTCCGGCCCATGCTACGTTCCTCGACGCGAGTCCCGCGTCCCGACTCCCTCGCGCCTGGCTCGTCGCAGACCCTCGCGGACCCCACGATGTCGACTCGAATCCCAGACGCCGCCCCGTCCCCCGTCTCCGAACGGCTCGTGTCCCTGGATGCCTTCCGCGGGATGACGATCGCCGGCATGATCCTGGTGAACAACCCGGGGAGTTGGGAGCACGTTTACGGCCCGCTTCGCCATGCCGAATGGCACGGATTCACACCCACGGATCTGGTCTTTCCGTCGTTCCTGTTCATCGCCGGCGTGGCCATACCCCTGGCCCTGGGGAAACGGCTGGAGCGCGGGGACTCGACGTCGGCCATCGTGGGCAAGGTCGTCCGCCGCGCCGTGATCATCTTCGCGCTGGGGCTCCTCCTCCACGCCTTCCCCTTCGACAAACCGCTGGCGACCCTCCGCATTCCCGGCGTGTTGCAACGAATCGCGCTGTGTTACCTCGTGGCTGGTCTCCTCGCGATCAAAACCAGCACCCGGGGACTGGCGTTGACGACCCTGGCGCTTCTGGTGGGTTACTGGGGATTGCTGACGACGGTCCCGGTTCCAGGGATCGGAGCGGGAGACCTGAGCCGACCGAACAACCTCGCGGCCTGGATTGACCGGGCACTCCTTCCCGGACATTTGTACAAACCGGATTATGATCCGGAAGGAGTCTTGAGCACGCTTCCGGCGATCGCCACGACCCTGATCGGCGTGCTCGCCGGGCGTTGGCTCTCCTCACCCGCGCGATCCCGGGCGGAGCGCGTTTCGGGGCTGTTCGCGGCGGGGGTGGTTCTGACCGGGATCGGGACCGTCTGGGACGGTGTGTTTCCGATCAACAAGGCCCTCTGGACCAGCTCGTTCGCGGTCTACACGGCGGGGCTCTCGCTGCTCTCGCTGGGTCTTTGCGCCTGGCTGATTGAAATCGAGGGCTGGAAGCGCTGGGCCTGGCCGTTTCTGGTCCTTGGGAGCAACGCGATCGCGGCGTACGTCCTGTCCGGGCTTTTGGCCAGGGTTCTGGGCATGGTCCAGGTTGCCGAGACCTCCGGTGGAACGATCAGCCTCAATAGCGCGATCCTCGACCGTGGGTTCGCCTGGTGCGGCGACCCGACGCTGGCCTCGTTCCTGTACGCCCTGTCGTACGTCCTGGTCTGGGTGGCGCTCATGGCCGTGCTCCACCGGGCGAAGATCTTCATCAGAATCTGAACTCGGGTGGCGTCGGCCAAGAGCCTTCGGTCACAATGGGATTTTCCAAACCCCGACGTGGCCCACCGAGGACGCCCCGGCGCTCTGACCAGTGAACGTTCCCGAATCGACCGCGTCCTCGCCCGATCCCGATTGGTTTGAACAAGTTAAGTGGACCGCCGAGGGCTTGGTGCCGGCGATCGCGCAGGACGCCGGTTCAGGGGAGGTCTTGATGATGGCCTGGATGGATCGCCAGGCCCTGCGCACGACCCTGGCTTCCGGACAGACCCATTTTTATTCTCGTTCCCGACGCTCGGCCTGGCACAAGGGGGGCACCTCGGGCCACGTTCAGAACGTCGTGGAGGTCCGCGTCGATTGCGACGCCGACGTGATCCTTCTGAAGGTCGAACAGGTCGGAGGCGCGTGCCACGAGGGCTATCGCTCCTGCTTCTTTCGCAAGGTCGCCAGCGACGGCCGGCTCCAGATCGAAGGGGAGCCGGTGTTCCGCGCCGAGGACGTTTACGGCCCCAAGCGCGACCCAGGGTCGGTCCGAGGTCACGGGCCGGGACGCCTGGCGTAACGGAAGTACACTCCGCGCGGGCGTCGTCGGCCCGCTACACTACGTCTCAATGGGTCCGCGCTCGCGGGCCGAGAAAAACTTCGGGAGCCCGGTCCGCCCCTCGCGGACCTTCCCTCCCGCAAGCGTTGCGAAAGGACCAAGGGACACTCCGATGCGGAAGCCGCGACTGATGACCCCGGGGCCCGCCCCGGTCCCCGAGGACGTGCTGCTTGAACTGGCGCGCCCGGTGATCCACCACCGCTCGGCCGAGGCCAAGCAGGTGATCACGGAGGTCACCGCCGACTTGAAGGACGTGTTCCAGACCAAGAACGACGTGATGATCCTCACCGCGTCCGGCACCGGGGCGATGGAGGCGGCGGCGGTCAACACCGTGCCCCCCGGAGGCAAGGCCCTGATCCTGAGCGCGGGCTATTTCTCCGCGCGATGGGGACTCATCTGTCAGGCGCACGGAATCGAGGCGGTCTCGCTGGAGACCGAATGGGGCCAGCCCGTGGAACCCGCCCGGGTCGAGGAGGCGCTTCGTCAGCACCCCGACGTCGTCTGCGTGATGGGAACGCTCAGCGAGACCTCCACCGGCACCGGCCACCCCGTCGAGGCGATCGGCAAGGTCGTCGCCAAGACCGACGCGATCTTCGCCGTGGATGGCATCTCCGGAGTCGGGGCGATGGAGTGCCGGACCGACGACTGGGGAATCGACGTTCTCTGCGTCGGATCGCAGAAGGCCCTGATGCTCCCCCCGGGACTGGCCTTCCTGTCGGTCAGCCCCAAAGCCTGGGCGAAAATGGACGCCTTCAACGCCCGCGCCTTCTATTTCAACCTCAAGGCGGCCAGAAAGAAGGCGCGGGAGTTCGACACCCCGTTCACCCCCGCGCATACGCTGATCCTCGCCCTCCGCGCCTCGTTGAAGCGAATCAAGGAGGAAGGGATCGAGCGCGTCTGGGCGCGGCATCGCATCATGAGCGAGGCCTGCCAGGCGGGAGTCCAGGCGCTCGGTCTGGAACTCTTCAGCGCCCGGCCCGCCGAGGGCCTGACGGCCTTCCGCGTGCCCGAGGGCTTGAAAGACGGCGACATTCGGAACAAGCTCGCCGAGCGGTTCGGGATCACGACCGTCGGCGGCCAGGACAAGCTCAAAGGGAAAATCGTCCGGATCGGCCACATGGGCTACATGGATGAAATCGACGTGGTCTCCGGCCTGGCGGCCCTGGAAATGGTCCTGAGCGACCTGGGATGGGACGTCGAGCCTGGCGTGGCGGTCACCGCCGCTCAGCGGGTGTTGCTGGGCAAGGGGTCCACCGTCGGCGTCTGACCCGAGGCGACCGATCCCCCCAGTCCAAAGGGGGCTCGTCAGGAGAGCTCGGGCGATTGTGATTCCTACGAAAGGTGGCTGGGATCGCGTCCACGAGACCCCGGCGCAGAGGATCGAAAACCGGGGTGTCGCGAACGAGACCCCAGCCACCCCGTCACATGAGCGTGGGAGAATTGCCCAAGTTCTTCCCACGCGGCATCAAATCTTGAACTTCACGAGAGTCGGCGCTGATCGCCGACTTGATCCTTCTCGTCGGGCGCGAGTGACGCGACGTTCCCCATCGGGGACCGCGACGTTTCGCCGCGCCCGTCGCGACTTTTCCCGGAGTGAGTGACCGTGGCGCA
>JBFWRA010000158.1:0-7414 GCA_050249155.1 Isosphaeraceae bacterium
GTGATAGAACTTGTGTGGACGGATCGCCGGAATCACGACACCAGCGGAGTGTTGACGATGCGAAGCCAGAGCATGTCGCGACCGATCGGAGTCCTGGCCTGGATCGCGGCCCTTCTGTTTTGGCCAGGACTCTCGGACCTCGCGAACGCTCAAAACTTTGGCATGGGTGCCTCTCCTGGCCGCGGTGCTTATCGGCCGCAGGGGCTCTGGAACGGACCGTTTTACTCGGCTCCGCACGTGAATCCCTGGTCGCCTGGCTCTCCGGGATGGACCGGGCTGATCTCCTCGGAGCCTTCGCTTCCACCGTATGGGAACGCGCCCCGCGGCGTTTACTCCTCATACAGCGGTTCCGGAGGGACGACGTATCCCTACCAGGAGGGATTCTCGCCATACTCGGGTTACGCGGACTGGTACGTCAAGGCGAACGGGATCAAGCCCAGCGCCGAGGACGTCGTCGCGGCGACCAGGGCATTTTTCCGGTCGTCTCCCATTCCCCCGAACCCGGCGTATCTCGCGCCTTCGGTCAACGCGGCCTTCGCGGAGGTCGCGGAGAAGGCCAATCGACCCCCCGCGAGGCCGATCGTTCGCGCGAAGGCGCATCCCAAGGCGAAGGTCGTCAGGTCAAGAACGGCGGAACCTCGCCCTCCCGCGTCCATGACCAGGACGGGACGCGTCGTGATTCACCGAGGGGTCGGCGGCCAGGGACGATGACCGGCGCGCCCTTGCCCGACGGGTTGGGAAGTGGCAAACTCGCCCCGAAACGCTGAGGATGGCCTGGGTTGGCCGACCGACCGGCGATCGTCCCAAACGTACGACGGGGAAACCACTTGAAAACCAATCCAGTCAAGCGGGCGTTGAAGGCGGGTCAGCCCCAGGTCGGCACCTGGCTCTCCCTGGCCAGTCCCGCCGCGGCGCGATTCATGGCCAGGACGGGCCTTCCCTGGCTGACGGTAGACATGGAGCACTCCCACGCCGATATCGGCACCGCCGCCACGATGTTCGGTCACATCGCCGACGCGGGCTGCGTTCCCCTCGCCAGAGTCCCCACCGGCAAGCATGAGTTCATCAAAATGGTCCTGGACTGCGGCGCGATGGGGATCGTCGCCCCCATGGTCATGACCCCGGAGGAGGCCCGCGCGATCGTCGCCGCCACGAAGTACCCCCCTCGCGGCAATCGTTCCCTGGGCGGCGGACTTCACGCGCTGAACTTCGACGCGACCGCCGAGGAGTATTACGCCAAGGCCGACGACGAGATCCTGGTGATCCTGCAGACCGAGCATATCGACGCGGTCAATATCGCCGACGAGATCTACGCCGTGCCCGGGATCGACGCGATCTTCGTGGGCCCGAACGACCTGGCCGCCTCGATGCGCTCCGCGGATGGAAAGGCCCCAAGCAAGGAGTACATGGAGGAGACCTTGACCCGCATCCGCGACGCCGCCAAGCGTCAGGGCGTTCCCTGTGGCTTGCACGTCAATTCCGCGCAGGACGCCCAGCGTCGCATCGATGAGGGATGGCGGTTCATCGCGATTGGAAGCGAACTCAAGCTGATGCTCGACGCCACCGCCAACATGATCCGCGCGTTGAATCCGGAGGGGGCCCGCGCCGATCTGGCGAAGTACTGACTTCGAGTCGGACGGCTCGCCTCTCGGAGTCGTCAGCCCTCGACAAGGGCCTTGATCCGATCGAGGCCCGTTTTCACGACCTGATAGGGGTCCGCCTCCCAGAGCGCCCGATTGAACAGTTCCAGGGAGATCGGGCCTCGATACCCGATGGCTCTCAGGTTCGCGATGACCCGCGGCAGGTCGGCGATCCCCTCTCCGACCATGACTCGATCCGCGTCCGACTGCGTCAACGGGTCCGGCTCCGGCGGCATGTCGTTGACGTGGAAACAGGCGATCCGATCCCCGGGCAGTTGGAGGAGGTCATCCACCGTTCCCCCTCCTCGGATCATGTGGAAGACGTCGGCCACGACGGTCCCCCCAGGCTCGCCGCAGCCAGAGGCGATCGCCCAGGCGCTCGAAGCCGACTTGATGCCATCGACGAAGCCGAGGAACTCCATCGAGGGCTCCACACCAAGACTCCTTCCCAGCCTCAGGAGCGCACCGAAGCGTTCCGACGCCTTGCCAAGATCCACGACCTCACGCGGAGGACTGGCGACGATATACGGGCTTCCCAATGCCACGGCCTGGTTCATCCGGCGTTCGCACTCTTTCAAAACGGCGTCGTACTCCGCCCCATCCGCCGTCACCCAGCCGTGCAACGCGATCACGCTGACCACCTTGAGACCCTGATCGGCGATCGCCCGATTCAGGTCGGACATCGCGTCTCCGCCTTCGACGTAAGCCGTGACGTCGTCGTTCCAGAGCTCGATCGCCTGATACCCCGCTTTTCCCGCGACGGCCACTTTCTCCAGGAGCGGCGTCGGCCGGATCGTGCTCGTATTCAGGCAGTACGTGAATTCACTCACGGATCGACGCCTCCCAGGGGGCCGCTGTGGTGGTAACGGGACTTGGCGACGTCGGGGAGATAGACCATCCCCGCGTCGTCGGCGAGATGGAGCCCCGCGTCGACGTAAATCGTGACGCCCTGGATCCTTCGGCCCGCGGGTGAACCCAGGAAGACGACCGCCTCGCCCACTTCCTCGGGGGTCGTGAGGTTGACGATCCCCCGGGGAAAGTCGGGGCGGCCCTGCTCGGCCTGAATGATCCGCTCGCCTGGCGTGTCCACCCATCCCGGGGCGATCATGTTGCAAGAGATGCCCAGGGGCAAGCATTCCACCGCGACCTGTCGGGTCAGGCCCCAGAGGCCCGCCTTGCTCGTCACGTAGGGAAAGAGGCCGGGCATCGGGCGGGTCGCCCGGGTGGAGCCGACGTTCACGATCGCCCCACGGCTTTTCTCAAGCCAGGGAAGCGCGGCTTTGATCCCGAGCCAGGGGCCCTTGAGGTTGACCGCCAGAGTACGATCCCAGAGCGCCTCATCCGTGGTCGTGATGGTTCCCCTCGGGCTGATCCCCGCGTTGTTGGCGAGGAGATCCAGCCTTCCCCAGAGTTCGACGACTCGCCCCACGCCGCGTTGCCAGTCGGCCGAGAGGGTCACGTCGAGTTTGAGGGCGATCGCCTCGCGACCCTCCTGGCGAAGTCGAGCCGCCTCCGCTTCGGCCGGTTCGTGCCTGACGTCCGCCAGGGCCACCCGGTAACCGGCGAAGGCGAGCGCCCTCGCGATCCCCAGCCCGACTCCCTGGGCGGCACCCGTGACCAGGGCGACGGAACACTCGCGACTATCCGACATCGGTGGTCGTCTCTGGATCGCTCGACGTGGAACCGTCCTGTCGTTCTCCCTCGAACGAGGAGGGAATCCGGATCCTATCATGGGACGCCCGGTCGGCCGCGTCAACGGTACGAACGCGACACGAGGGCGCGGGGTCAATCCCGTTCGGCGTCCTCCTCGAATTCCTCCCACCACTCGATATCATCGTGGTCAGGCTCCTCCGCGGTGACAGGATCGGAGTCGTCCGTGGAATTCGTTGGAACTCGCCGTCGATCGGACTCGGCGTCCTGGAACAGCACCGAGACGACGGCGGGGCCCAACGGGGCGTCGTCGGGGAGTTTAAGCCAGACGTAACGGTCTTCTGGTACGATGATCTCGGTGCGGTATCGGAACACGAGCGTCTCGGGGAGATGAGGATTTAGGAATGAGCGCCTCGGGGGTCGTTCGCGGAGGAGCCCCTGGCCGACTCGCTTCCCATCGAGGAATCGGCGCGGCCGCGAACGAGGGTCTGGCTCAGCCCCTCTTGCACGATCTGGTCTTGCTGGTTGATGATCCGACGATGCCAGGTGACGACTCCTCTTCGACCCCGGGAACGAGCCTGGAGGTCCTGGACTCGAGACCGGACCCGGATGGTGTCACCGAAGAAGATTGGTTGTAAGAATTTCCATTCCAGGAGACAGAGGAACGCGATCGTCTCGACTCGCGGCGCGTTGGCGGTCAGCCCCGAGGCGATCGAAAGTCCGAGCAGGCCGTGAGCCACGGGTCTTCGGAACGCTCCCTGAAGCGCCTGGTGGTGATCGACGTGGATCGGGTTGAAATCGCCAGAGACGCCGGCGAAATTCACCACGTCGGCCTCGGTGACCGTGCGACCGGGACTCTCCCATTCGTCACCAAGGTTGAGGTCGTCGAACGCGAGGATGGACGGTACCTTGGGAGTCATCACGCGGACTCTCTGTATCGCGAAACGCGAGCGACGTCTGGATTCTCGCGAGTCCATGGGAAAGAATGGATCGAGCGGGCGTTCGGAACGAATTCTGCATAGCAGTCCCAGGCGCGTCAAGCTTACGTTCTCCCCCGAGACTCGTCGCGCCCAGGAGTGAGTCATCGCCGATGCGGACGACTGATTCACGCGATGGTTTCCACGTCCCCGCCGACCGTCGGAGTTATCCCCTGATGAACCGACCTTATAAAGTTCTGATCGCCGATGACGAGAAGCCGGTCGCCGCGGGTTTGGGTGTCCAGTTGGAAACCCTCGGCTATGACGTCGTTGCCACCGTGCATGACGGCCTTCACGCGATCGAGGTCTGCCGGCGCTCCCTGCCCGACGTTGTGCTCATGGATATCGAGATGCCAGGGCTCGATGGGCTCTCAGCGGCTCGACAGATCGTGAAGGATCCCGGAACCCCGGTCATCATCCTCACCGCGCACGGACACGCCAACCTGATCGATCAGGCCGTCGAGGACGGCGTCCTCTATTATCTGCTAAAACCGGCCACGAGTCCAAGTCTCCACGCCGCGCTTCAGGTGGCCGTCGCGAGAGCTCGCGAGATCCGGAGCCTTCGGGAGAACGTCGACACTCTGGAACACACGCTTCGCGAGCGCAAAATCATCGAACGCGCGAAAGGAATCCTCATGAGCAGGAGAAACCTCTCGGAATCGGAAGCCTTCCGACTCCTGCAACGACAGAGTCAAGATCGACGTATGCCCATGTCCAAGCTCGCCGAGTCCATCGTCCAGGCCGACGAACTGCTCGAATCTCCTCCGCAAGGCCCGGGTCCCATTCGACCCTGAACGGGATATGGGGCTGGCTCCCTCGCCGCCGAGCCGAGGCGGGAACGCGGGGGCCACAACCGGCGTCGCCGAACGTGCCCGGGGAGTCGTGAGTTCAGGCTCTCCCAGGCCGGGTCTCAAATCAATGGGAAACGCCGAAACCTTTTGACAGGGGATGAGGGGATCGTTAGCCTATCCTTGGTGCATCGGTGAATCGCGACCCAACAACCCCACGGTACCATTGGTCGAAGGATTATCCCCATCTGTGACTCCCAGGTCACGGAAACTCGGCGTTCCGGTGGATGACTGGGGCGCTCTCTCAAGCTTCCGCACACGGCTTGAAGGCATTGGACGTTCATGAGTCCTTGCCGGTTTTGGGAGCATTTCATGAACACGTTTGACAGTGGGAAGGAAACCCGTCGACGGGAAGCGTGGTCCTCGCCGAAGGAACTCGAACACTGCCTCACCGATCAAATCGAGCGGCGCGCCAGCGGCCGCATCCGTGACCTCGACGTGGTCTGCTCCGATCAGAGCATCATCCTCCGCGGCTGGTCGCGGAGCTATCATGCCAAGCAACTCGCTCAACAAGCGGTCCTGGATCTGACCGACGGTCATCCCCTTCTGACGAATCAGATCGTCGTTTACTAGGAGACGCGTCGGGTCTCGGCCTCCGGCGATCGGCCTCGCCCAGACCCGACCTCTCAGGCTCCGGCCCGTTTGGAGAGGGCTCATGGACGCCACCTCGCAGCCGATCGAGCGTCCCATCCCCTTGTCGTCCGAACTCAGCCCCGAGGAACTGCTGACGATCTTCAAGGGACTCGGCCACGAGTTGAGTCGTCCTCTGACCGCGCTTCGAGCCGGTCTTGGCGCGTTCGTCTCGGAACACTCGGAAACAACGCCGAAGACCCTCGTACATCAGGTCCGCTCGATGACGGGCATTTGTGTCGAGTTGACGGAACTCTCGCGAACCTTTCTCGAGTACGCGGGCGTGGCCCACGGTCCCGCGACCATCCCACTCGACGCGCTGACGCTCCGGGCGATCGTGGACCAGATCCAGCGGTCATACTCCGCCCTCGCCGAGTCGCTTCGGATTCAATGGAGCTGCCGGCTGATTGGGAAGGACGCGGTCGTCGTCACCGACGCGGCGGCCTGTCGGCGCGTTTACGAGAACCTCATTTCCAACGCGCTCAACTTCACGGAGGAGAACGGCCAGGTCGAGGTGGTCGTCGGTCTGGCGGAGCGGCAAGGTTGGTCGTTGTCAGTCCTGGACTCGGGTCCTGGAATCCCGAAGTCGGAACTTGAGATGGTGTTCACCCCTTTTTATCGGTTGGATCAGCCGGAGAGGGCCAGGGTGCAAGGACCAGGGCTGGGCCTTTCACTCAGCAGAGAATGGGCACGGCGGCTGGGCGGTCGCGTGACGCTCGACGGCGGAGACGGTGGCGGGACGGTGGCGACCGTCTGGATGCCAGTCCGGCCGAAGGCTCACGAATCCGCCGTCGAGAAGCGCCCGTGCATTGACAAGTGAAAATAAGCCAGATCCACTCGCGGCCGCCGCGCACGGATTTGGTCAGCGATCGGAAGGCTTCCCTCGACGTCAGACGCCGACGCGCGAGGGGTCGACGCAAAGGCGGAGCCTCGTCCCTTCACCGGGCTGGCTCTGAACGGCCAACGTCCCGTGATGACGTCTCCATATCCCATGGGCGATGCTCAGTCCGACTCCCAGGTGACCAGGCTTCGTGCTGAAAAACGGTTCCACCGCGCGATCCATCACGTGGGGCGGCATTCCGACCCCGGAATCGCGGATTTCCAGAACGATCCACCCGCGCTGGTCGGTGCAAGTGGTCAGCGCGATGGTGCCAGGGACGTTCCCTATCGCCTCGTAGGCGTTATCCAGGAGGCGTGAGACCATGCAGGCGAGCTGCGGGACGTGACCGCGGATTGGGGCGACCGCCTGGAAATCGGTCTCCCACTGGATGTGCTCAGGTGCCCGGCTTTTCTCGAAGAGAAACTGCTCCGCCACGAACGTCTCCAGGGACACTGAAACGGGTTTCATCGCGGTCCTTCCCGGCTCGATCGAAGTGACGGGCCGGGTGTAATCGATCAGGCGTCGAGCGACGGTGGAGGCATCCATCGCCGCTTTGATGATCGTCTCCGCGAGCGCGACGGGATCGACGACGGTGTTCGTGGTGGTCACGATCCGCAACAGTTCGGCATTGCTGACGATCGCGCTAAAAGCGTTGATCACATGATGACCCACCCCGGACGAGAGGTGCCCCAACTCGATCAGCCTGCGGACCGAATCGTCACTAAGGCAGAGATTTCCGGCCATGTCTAGGTGATCCCGGTCCTGGTGAAATCGTCGGCCCCGGGTCGA
>JBFWRA010000159.1:0-7400 GCA_050249155.1 Isosphaeraceae bacterium
TATGGCCACTGCGACCTGGTCTGGAGCCGCTACGCCCCCCGGGAAGTCTTCCCGGAGATCATCGAATGGCTGGACCATCGCCAGCCCAGAGGCGCCGCCAGCCCCCAGGGACCCGTCCCCAGCCCCAGGCCGCCCCGGCCTTCTCCCTGGAAGAAAACGGAGCTGAACAAAATGGGGCCCCTCCTTGAATTCTGCATCATCGTGATGCAGAATGATGCAACGGGAGGGGCACCATGGGAAAGAAACCGGAGGAGGCTGTCAAGTGCGTCCGCTCGACGGTCTCGATTCCCGCCGGACAGTATGAAAAGCTTCAGCAGATCGCTGAAGAGAAACGCGTTTCCGTAGCTTGGGTGGTCAGAGATGCGGTCGAACGTTATCTTGCGGCACCTCATCCGCTCTTCCCTAGCGGCGGCTAGCCATGGTCGACATGGTATCGCCCGAGCGGCGGTCGGAAATCATGCGCCGCATTACCGGCAAGGATACCGAGCCGGAGATGATCGTCCGCCGACTCCTGCACCGCCTCGGCTATCGGTTTAGGCTGCATCGCAAGGACCTCCCTGGCAAACCCGACATCGTCCTCCCCAAATTCAAGACGGTCATCCTAGTCCACGGCTGTTTCTGGCACGGCCACGGATGCAGCCCGAAGAACCGGAGACCCAAAAGCAACACCGAGTATTGGAATCCCAAGATTGACCGCAACATCAAGCGCGATGCTCGGAACCTGGAACAGCTTCGTTCGCTAGGATGGAAGGCGGTCGTCATATGGGCATGCGAGACACAAAGCTCAACGGATCTGGAGGCGAGGCTAAGGGAGGCTCTGGCACCCTCCGAAACGGAGCCCGCGACATGAACGGCTCTCTTAACGGAAATGGCAAGCATTCGCCGCCGCGACTAGCCTCGTTCTTCTCCGGGATTGGAGGGTTCGACCTTGGCTTCCAAGAAGCAGGATTCGAAGTCGTCTTCCAGTGCGAGGTCAACAAGTTCTGCAACGCGATCCTCGAACGGCACTGGCCGGATGTCCCGCGCAGCTCGGACATCAAGAAGCTCACAGAACCCGAATCAATCCCTGCTGCCGATGTTTGGGCCGGAGGATTTCCCTGCCAAGATGTCTCCCTCGCCAGAATGGGACCCCGAGCCGGGCTACGAGGAAAACAATCAGGACTCTTCCACGAGTTTTCTGGACTGGTTGCAGCACGCCGCCCCCGAGTTCTACTCATCGAAAACGTTCCAGGCCTCCTCTCTTCCCATGGAGGACGAGACTTCGGAATCGTTGTTCAAACTCTGGCCAAACTCGGGTATTGCGTGGGATGGCGAGTGTTTAACAGCAAAAACTTCGGAGTCCCCCAATCACGTCAAAGAATCTTCATTGTGGGATGCTATCGAGAAAGGCGAGGTCCCGTCGAAATACTTTTTGAGCCCGAACGCGGCGCGGGGGATCTTGAGAAGGGCCGACCGAATGGGAAGGGTGCTCTTTCTTCCTTTAAGGAAAGCGTTGGAGATTTTGAGCGAGGTCCAGTAGTCAAGAAGCTCGCCCACTGTCTCTACGCGTGCTCGGCCAGGCACACCGGAACGGACTGGAGTAGGAATTACGCGAGTTATCCCGATGGCCGCGTGCGCCGCTTCGTGCCGGTCGAATGCGAACGTCTCCAGGGTTTCCCCGAAGGATGGACGCTGCCCCCTGATGAGTCCAAGTTCTCCAAGGCAGACGACCTGGACTCGCTCCGATACCACGCCTTAGGCAATGCGGTGACCGTACCAGTGGCCGAATGGCTGGCCCACCGCATCATGGCCTATCTCCCCTCTACCCGCTACGGGTAGAGGAACTCCCTCAGGCGATTTAGACAACGCGGGTCGGGCCAGTCGCGCCGATTGCTTGGCAAACGGTCCGGGGCAATCGACCCCTCAAGGATCCGGAGGAAGGCAAGATCCATTCCGGCGATGAGTCCTCCCGACGCTCTCTCCACCGCTTCCTCAGGCACCACAATTGAGTAGCCAGACCTCCCGGGCTGCGCAGCAGCAGCCTCGTCGTAACGAATCTCGAAAAGCCCTTCGTCAAAAGCCCAATGGTGGAGCTTGCAGTGGCAGATGCCGTTGGTGATGTGGTTCAGGTCGAACTCGCTGTCCGGAAGGATGTGGCAGGAGTCGACGCCGGGCTTGCTCCCCGAACCGAGCGGGGGGAGTCTCAGCCCGCAGGCGACGCAGCGAAAATCGTATGCCTCGCGGACGACGCGCCGAAATCTGACGCTTGCCGGGTCGCGTGCGGTGGCGAGTTTCTGCCTCCTTCGCGCCAGTTCACGGCGGCGGATCTCTGGGCGCTCGATAGGGATTTCGAGGAACGGCGTCTCAGGCTCGTCAACTTGGAGGCCTAGCATCTGGAGCAGTGACGGCAGCGGGTCCTCGACGCGGGAACGGCCAGGCAGGCCGTACTCCTCGCTTTGGTTGGCGGCTTCGGCTTGAAGCTTGCTGACGATGTTCTGGCCCTCGATGGAGATCAGGTGCCCGCCCCGGACGATTCGCTCATGCGCTTCAAGCAGACCCGAGATTACCGAGTAGAATTGCGATCGGTTTTGCCATAATCTCTGCACGTCCGCAAAGCGTGCAGGGATTTCAATGAATTCCTGGCTGGAGTTGTTCGCGATCTGGAGTTGGGCAAAGTCCGTCAGTACTTCCTCCGTGCCATGCAGTTGCGGTGGCCTAGCAAGAAAAAGATCGACGATTCCGTACTCTTCCGTCCGCATGATGGGGAGGCCAGTACCCCAATTCGTCTCAGTCCTGCTCGGCCACGGCATCATGAGGGTGACCGCGATGTGGTAGTGAGGGTAGATGTTTCTCTTAACCGTGGCTGTCGGCGCCGTCCGAATCCGATTCTTGCCCTGCCGGTCGCCCAGAATGCAATCCGTATCGATCCGGATGCCGTCGGGAAGCTCGATCAATATCCGGCGGTTCATCAAGTCAGCATGAGTAGGGTCCGCCGGCGTGAGATCACACCATTCATATTCGCCTCGGCCCTGTTTCCCTCCCTCGTCCCTCATGGAACGGTTGCCGCTGATCTGCTTGCTGATGCGCATAGAATCGCCCCGTAAGGGTCGTCTGACGATTATCTCACAAGCCCCGGCGATGCCGTGAGCGCGGCCAATTCTCCGATTTCATCGCGCAAGCGTGGATGCGCCAAGGGCTTGGTAACCGCCGATCACATCAGAGCAGTTCACGCGACGCACGTGCAAATGCCGCCATCATTCCTGATCCTCGGTGCGGCTTCGTAATCCTCCCGCGTTCTCTCCACGCTGGCGGGTTCTCCCTGGTAGAATCGAATCCATCGAATCGCCTCGCCCGTGACGAATTCCGGAGGAGACCTATCATGAAGGCGATTCCCGCCATTCATTTATGAGAACGGCGTGTTCCGCCCGATCGAGCCGGTGGACTTGCCCGAAGGTTGCGAAGTCCTGGTCGAACCGAAGCGGGAAGTCCCCGGGACGCCCCGGGCCTCCGATCCGAAGTTCGCCCACCTCGGACCAGGCCAGGCGAGAATCCACGCGATCCGGAGCGAGCGCTACGACTCAGGTCGCTCCGACCTGGCGCGGCGCCACGACGAGCACCAGCCGTGACCTCGGCGGCCTTTCTCGATACGGTCTGGTCGGCCCGCTGGCGCTCTGGGATCGGTCCGACCGGTGGCATCACGCCGCCGATCGGGTCTTCGCCGACCTCTTGCGCGTCAATCGACTCCTGATGACGACGTCGCTCGTCTTCATCGAATGCGGGAATGCCGCCGCGCGCACGCCGTTCCGCTCTCGAGTCGACGCTTCACGGCGCTCGTTCCTCGACGAAGGACGACTCGTGGAGCCGACCCCCGAGGACCTCGAAGAGGCGTGGTCGGCCCACGGCCAAGGTCTGGCCGGACAAGCCGGGATCGTCGATCACATCTCGTTTGTCGGGATACGTCGGCTCGGCCCGACCCAGGCGTTCACCAACGACGCCCATTTCCGCGCGGCGGGCTTCGAAACGCGATTTTGATCGACGAATACCGACATGCTCAGATTTTGTTCTGATCGAGTCCATTCGAATCCGACGGGTCGTCGACGTCCGTTCCGCTTTGGGTGGCCAGGGGTCGGTTCCACCGACCCCTTCCCAACGGTCCTGGCCCGCGTGGTTCAGGCGTCTCGGGTGACTTCCCAGCCTCGGCGGTACTCGGTCTGGATGAGGTGGTTGGCGTCGTGGTCGTTGGTGATCTTGAGGCCGGGGCCGTCCCAGTCGAGCTTCTTGCCGGTCTTGATCGCGACGTTGCCCAGGAGGAACGCCTCGGTCAGCAGGCTGGCGACGTCGAAGTTCGAGTAGGCGATCTCGGGGTTGCCGGACTGGATCGCCGCGACCCACTCGTCCTTCATCCCCTGGTCCCCCTTGCCGTTGATTGGGAGCTTCTCGGGCTTGGTGAGGTTGAGCCCCTCACCCAGGTCGTTGGTCAGCCGGTACCTCGCGCCGTAGTCGTTGGGGGAGTACAGAATGCCCTTCTCGCCGACGAGCATCGAGCCGCTGGTCGCGAGTTTCTCGCCTTCCTTAAGCACCTTGGCCTGAAGTTCCTTGGAGGGGAGGACGAGCTCGCCGTCCTTGCGGCCCTCGTACCAGTGCAAGGTGACGGGGGGCATGTCGTCCCTGGCGGGGAAGTCCAGCACGACGTGGGCCCAGGCGGGGTAGGTTTCGGGATTGACCTCGCCGCACTCGGCCGACACGGAGATCGGGTGGGCCAGTTTCAGGGCGCGGAAGGCCATGTTGCCGGTGTGGCAGGCCATGTCGCCGATGGCACCCGTGCCGAAGTCCCACCACCCTCGCCAGTTGAACGGGTGGTACGTGTCCTTGACGAACGGCCGCAGCGGGGCCCCGCCGAGGAAGGCGTCGTAGTTGACGGTCTCTGGCCAGACGTCGGCCTTGTCGGGCCGCTTGGTGATGGTGGGGGCTTGCGGCCAGACGGGTCGATTCGTCCAGACGTGAGCCTCCCTCACCGGGCCGATGATGCCCTCCTGAACCAGTTCGACGGCGCGTCGCAGGCCGTTCTCGGCGGACCCCTGGTTGCCCATCTGGGTGCAGACGCCGTACTTCCTGGCGGCCTCCTTCAGCACCCTGGCCTCGAAAACGCTGTGGGTCAGCGGCTTCTGGCAGTAGACGTGCTTGCCCATCCGGATGCCGATCAGCGAGGCGAGGGCGTGGGTGTGGTCGGGGGTGCTGACGGTCACCGCGTCGATGTGCTTGCCCACCGAGTCGTAGAGTTCGCGAAAATCCGTGAACGTCTTGGCGTTGGGCCATTTCTTGGCCTTGGGGGCGATCCGGTCGAGGTCGCAGTCGCACAGGGCGACCATCTCGCCGAGCTTGCCGGCCTGGTCGACGTCGCTGCTCCCCTTGCCGCCGACGCCGATCCCGGCGAAGTGGAGGGTCTCGTTCGGCTTGCGGGCGGCCCTGGCGGCCGAGTAGGCCGGGGCGGTGAAGAAGTAGCCAAGCCCCGCGGCTCCCACGGCGAAGAAGCCGCGGCGGTCCAGGTTCGGTGTCATGGGCGTCGTCTCCGTTGGCAAGTTCCGAGGCGTCGAATCGAATCGTGTCGTGTCGTGTCGTATCGAGAACGGGGGTGGGTTCCGCGTCAGCTCTGACCCCGGCCGCTGATGGCGAGTCCTTCGGAACCGGCGGGGGCGCTGGAGTCGGATCGGAGTTCCGCGACGACTCCCGCGACGACCTCGCGGGGCTCGGGAGTCTGGCCGTTGCCCGCCAGGGCCAGGTCCGTCGCGACGGCGGGCGCTCTGGATGGTTCGGGCTCGGGCTCGACCGCGTCCACGCTCGGTCCTCGACGGCGGCGTCGCAGTCTCGCCGAGGCCGCGTCAAGGATGGCGTACGACACGGGGGTAATCAAGAGGGTCGGCAGGAGGGAGAGCACCTGGCCGCCGATGATCACGTTGGCCAGGCTGGCGCGCGCCGCGGAGCCGGCTCCTCGGCCCAGGGCGATCGGAACCATGCCGGCCACGAGCATGATCGTGGTCATCAGGATCGGCCGGAGCCGGGTCCGGTTGGCCTCCAGGATCGCCTCGTCGCGAGGCACGCCGCGCCTTCGCAGCTCGTTGGTGTAGTCCACCTGAAGAATGCCGTTTTTCTTCACGATCCCGACGAGCATGAACAGTCCGAAGATCGCGTAAATGTCCATCGGCTGGTTGAGCAGCCGGAGCGAAAGCAGGGCGAACGGGAAGGTCAGCGGCAGGGCCAGCAGGATCGTCACCGGGTCGGTGAAGCTTTCGAACTGCGCCGCCAGCACCATGTACATGAAGACAAGTGAAAGCGCGAACGCGATCAGGAAGTTGACCGCGACCTCGTCGAGGTTTCGCGACTTGTAACCCTTGCGGTAGTCGTAACCGGCGGGAAGGTCCAGGGCCTTGGCCTCTCGAATCAAGAGGTCCACGGCCTCTCCGGTGGAGATGCCGTCGAGGTTGCCGCCGACGGTCGTCCGACGCTGGCGGTTCAGCCGTTCGATCTCGGTCGGCCCCCGCGCCTCGGCGCTGCTGGCGATGCTTCCCAGGGGGATCAGCCTGCCGTCCCCCGCGGGAATCCTCAGGTCGCCGATCGCCTGACGGTCGGTCCTCTGTCGGGACGCGGCTCTCAGCCAGACGTCGTACTGCTCGTCGCTTTCCTTGAACGTGCTCACCGGCTCGCCGCCGACCAGGACCGCCAGCGCCGAGGCGACCGGACCGGCGGAGACCCCAAGGTCCGCGGCCCTGTCCCGGTCCAGCACCACCTGAAGCTCTGGCTTGCGGACCGAGAGCGTCGTGTCCACGTCCACCAGGCCGGGCACCTTCTTCAGGCGATCGACCAGTCGAAACGTGTAGTCCCCCAGCACGTCGAGATCCGGGCCGACGAGGTTGACGTCCACGCCGAACCCGTAACTGCTGCTGCCGCGGATCGGGTCGATGTCGCTGACGGCGGTCCGGAAATCGGGATAATCCTTGAGGATCGCCCGGGCGTCCCGCATCACGTCGAACTGCGTGAAGTCGCGTTTGTCCAGGTCCACCAGCGTCACGTAAATCGAGCCGGTGGTGACGTCCCCCGCGCCCCGGCCGACTCGTCCGGAGGTGTCGCCGATGGTCGTCAGCACCCGGGTCACGCCTCGAAGTCCCTTGATGCGACGCTCCAGGTCGACGAAGGTCCGGTCCATCTGTTCCAGGGTGAACCCCGCGGGGGCGGTCAACTTCACCTCGAACTCGCTGGAATCGTCGCGGGGGATGTACTCCATCGGGGTCGACATGAGCAGGGGATAGCCCGAGGCCATCAACGCCAGCGAGACGACCGCCACCAGCCCCTTGTGCCGCAGCGACCAGCCCAGCACGGCCGCGTAGGAGTCCTCCACCGCCCGGTAGAACCGGTTCGACTTGGAC
>JBFWRA010000160.1:0-7390 GCA_050249155.1 Isosphaeraceae bacterium
CTGGAGATACCCCTGGTAGTCCAGGGTCCACTCGTGGGGGTGGTTGAACTTCTCGTAGATTCGACGAGCCCTCCGAAAGACCTCGGCCACCCCAACTCCCGGCCTTGAGAAGTAAATGTAGGTCGCGTCGACCATGGTGGCCAGGGCGTGTCGCACACGGAATCCGGCATCGACCGGGCCGAAGGAGACGGTCCGGGAGACGGTCGCGCAAAGGCCATGCCTTTTCCCCGTCGCGGTGATCGTCGCTCGCCGGTCGATCGGAGCGGCCTTGAACGAGGGTTGCCGATAGCGCTCGAGGCGGTCGTCGCTCGAGACCTTCAGATCGATGGGAACGACCCCTTCACGCAACAGCCGGTGCGCGAGGTGACCGGCGACGTCGGCCTCGGTCTCTCCCCGGACGAAGTTCCGGCAGGTCGCCTCGACGGCCAGGGTGAGCGTTCGGCCCAGCTCGCGGAGCCGTTGTCGCTCCAGGGTCGTCAATTCCAGCCGAAGCTCCTGGAGCCGATCGGGCTCCCCGGACCAGGGAGAGGGTTTCGGTCCAAGGTCGGAGATCACCTTGCGGTTGTGGGTCAGCTCCTGAACGACGCGTGACGGTTCATCGAACCAGGGGCGTTCCTTGAGCTGAAAGCCCAGACCAGCGAACTCCTCCTCGAAGACCCGGGGACTCTGCACGTTGTCCGTCACCACGCAGCGACAGTTCCGGTTGACGAAAAGCGAGACCGCGGCGCGATCGCCGATCAAATCCAGGCCGACGTCGCCGCCGGACGTGAACCAGGCGATCGAGTCGGGTCTTCCAAGGACGACCCCGTCCAGTTTCTCGGCGTCGAGCAGCGCGGCGATTCTCGCGTGTTTTCGTTCGACGTCGAGACGACGCAGGGAGAGGCCGTCGCTGGAATGATCGGCGGCCGGGTCGGCCAGCGCGGGAAGCGTGTCCGTGTTCGGACGGTCGCCGGCGGTGTGAAGTATTCGGTCAAACTCGTCCGGAAGGTCGTCCGACACGCTCCACGGCACGAGGGGATTATGCTGGGCCTGAGAGTTCAAGGCACCGCCTCCTTCCATGTCATTCCGAATCAACCGGAGGTCGGCCGATGGCCGGCGGGGGGTTGTCCAGTTTCGGGCGGTCGAAATCGTAAGCTTTCAGTTCGCGTCGATCGCGAAAGGAGAAGAGGACATTCTCAATCCTCCCAGGCTCCCGACACGAATTCAAGAAGACCGGGTACGAAATCGCTCGTTTCCGCGTGCAGTCCAAACCCGTGCCGCGCTCCCGGGACGATGACCAATCGGTGCTCCACCCCCGCCGTCTCCAGCGCTTCCGCCAATCGAATCGACTGTTCGGGCGGCACGAGAAGGTCCTCGGTCCCGTGATAGATCAGGACGGGTGGTCCGCCTCGCCGAACCCGCCATCGTGGTGACGCCTCACGATAGATCTCCGGGACCGCCGACGGGGAGCCCCCTGTCAACCCCTCGACTGGACCGGCGGCACCGGGACTGGATTCATGAAGCCGGGCGAGGTCGGTCGGGCCGTAGAAATCGATCACGGCCTTGACCTGGACCTTTTTCCCCTGACCGGTACGCGCGAGGTCCGTCGACGTGACACGTTCGGGTGGAAAGGCCGCCATCAAGGCGAGATGCGCGCCGGCGGACGCGCCGATCAACGCCACGCGATCGCGATCCAGATCATAGTCCCTCGCATGAGCGCCGACCCAATCGAGGGCGGCGAGAACGTCGGTCAGGCTCGCTGGCCAGGCGGGAGAACCCGGACTGGCCAACTGGTAGTCCACGGCCACCAGCGCGATCCCCTTCCTGACCAGTGGAAGCAGTGATCGGCCGTACTCCCCCTTGCTTCCTCCTCGCCAGCCGCCACCGTGGATCGCCACGAGCACGGGGAAGCCGGTGGCGGGAGGGGGACCGTCAGGGCGATAAACGTCGAGCCGAACCCTCCGCCCCGCGTCATCCCGATAGACGAGGTCCGCGGTCAGCCTCGTGCCTTCGGGCAATTTGGGACGCAGGGCCTCGGCCTTCACCAGGATTCCCGTGATCGCCAGCAGCACCAGCCAGGACGCCACGCGGACGGGCGTCGAGGACAGCGACTCTCCCACCCGACGGAGGAACCGAACGTGGAAGGGGCCAGGCATGGACGTCGAGACCTCCGCGGGCGGCGACAGAAGATGCGGTCACAAATGGGGAGGTGCGTTCAGGACATTCCATCGTATGACTCGGCGTCTCTGGTCGGCAAGCGAACCGAGGCGCCGCGCCGTTCGGCTCGTCGCGGTCCTGACGAATCGCGCGGATGGGGAAGGCGACGACCGAAAGTGACGAATCGTGACCGCACCGACGCCTCGCCTTCCGATCGTTAGAATGGGCATCTCCGGAACGGGGGTCGGCCGCCGACCCGTCGCGTCAAACGTCTGGGACTCTGGAGTATTCCCAACGATGTCCAACGCCTCACCTGACGACCCTGGCCTGACGCTCTTACGACGCCGAGAAATCGAAGCGAGGATCGCGGGCCCCTTGATCCGAGCGTTCGCCGACGCCTTTGGGGAAGGGCCGACCCTCGAAGTCGTCCGGAAGGTCATCGGAGAACTCGCCAGGGCTTCGGGCGCGGAACTCGCGAGGGCACTCGGCGAGACCTCGCTGGAGGCGTTCGCCGAGGGACTCGAACGCTGGAAGGAGGGAGGCGCTCTGGAGATCGAACTCCTCTCACGGTCGGAGGACCGGCTCGACTTCAACGTGACCCGTTGCCGCTATGCCGAGATGTACCGCGCGCTGGGCCTGGCGGACCTGGGCGCGAGCCTGTCGTGCCAACGCGACTTCGCCCTGATCGAGGGGTTCAACCCGGACGTGACCCTGACCCGCACGCGAACCTTGATGGAAGGCGCTTCGCACTGCGACTTCCGGTTCCGGCGAACGGCGTCGATCGCGACGGACGCGGAAGGCTCCGCGCTCAAGTCGCGGGGTCCGGATGACGATCCAGTCGATTGACAGGGGATTGAGGCGCGGAGCGCCTCGGAGGGAGGCCGCGCCCGCGGTCGTTCCCCGCCCCGCACCCAGGAAGGGGCTTCCCGCAATGCAAGACGCGACGCAAGGGCCGTCCCGCACGGCCTATGGGATGACACTCGGGCTCTTGCTCCTGGCCTTCGCGTTTCCGATCGGGCTGATGGTCTTCGAGCCGACCCTCATGTTCGAACGGGGCTGGGAGCAATACGCTGGCACCTCGATCTACTTCTGGGCCGTGTTCACCCTGGCCAGAGAGCTTCGAAAACTCTGGAGGGACGAACTGGCCTTCGACGAGGCCCCGGAACTCCTGGCGCACCTGCGACGTCCCGGAGAGGCCGGCGATCGGCTCACCCGACACATCCCCATCGACGAGACCCGCGTCCTGCCGGCCCGCGTCCGACAGCTCGCCGCCTACCTCGAAGAGTCGCGAACCCCCTCGGTCAGCCAGCTCATGGAGATCAACCGGGAAGGCTCGGCCCTGGATCAGGAGCACGCCTCGGGGCGGTTCACCCTCACGCGTTACATTCTCTATCTGCTCCCGGTCATCGGCTTCATCGGCACGGTCGAGGGCATTTCCAAGGCTCTCATGAACATCAGCAAGGTTTTGCCGATGGTCAAGGATCTCGACGGGTTCATGAGCAACCTCACGAGTGTGACCTCGGCCCTTCAGGTGGCCTTTGACAGCACGCTGCTGGCCCTGTTCCTGTCGGCCTCGTTGATGTTCGCGCAAACGTTGGTGTACCGTCGCGCCGAGGAGTTGCTCGCCAGGGTCGATCGCTGGGTCGTCGGCCACCTCCTCCCCATCGCCGGGTTCGACGACGCCGCGGGAAGCGGGGCCTCGGCCGCCTCGCAAGTGGAACAGCTACGCCGCGACCTCGCCGGGGTGCTCCAGCAATTCGCGACGAGCGTCGAGCGCTTACCCGCCTCGATGGCGGGATTTCAGCGCGGAGCCGAGTCGATCGGAAGGATCGGCGCGGATCTGGAGGCGATCGGCACCGCGTCGGATTCGCTCCGAAGAGGGGTCGCGACGCTCGGCCGCATCGAGAACGCCCTGGAGGCCCGTCACGGACAGAACGATCCGCTGGCCGACATCCGTCGGGGGATCGACCGCAACGTGTCGGCCGTGGAGACCCTCGCCAATTCGATGGCCCTCTCCTTCGAGCGATCCAACCGCGCCTCCCAGGAGCAACTGGCGAGGACCATGCAGAGCCTCAAGGAAGCGCTCGACATGCTCCAGGTCAGCATGGAACAAAGCAACGCGTTGTACCGCAACATCGTCCGCAAAATGTTCCACACCGCGGAAACCAACCCCCGGCTCTTCTCACCCAACGACGAGGCCGCGTGACCAGGGACCAGGCCCAGGACGCGCTCCGCCACGACGCCCCCGTCGGATACTTCCGCCACGGGAGGACGGGAATTAGAATCGGCAAGGTCGCGGGAGGGCGCGACGTCGAGACTTCCCGCCACGGGGGGGACCATGCGATCATCACGCGATCGAGCGGCCTGGTTCAAGGGTGGGGACGCCCAGTGCGATCCCCCGCCCAACGACTTCCCCGCCCGACCATACCGGCTGGTCTTGCTCGGTCCTCCCGGCGTCGGCAAGGGAACCCAGGCTGAACTTCTCCGCGAGGCGCTTCACGCCTGCCACCTCTCCACGGGGGACGTGTTCCGATCGGCCGGTTGCGATCCCCACCCCAGCCCCGCCCTGAAATCCGCCCTTGAAACCATGTCTCGCGGCGAACTCGTTCCGGACGATCTGGTGGTTTCGATGGTCCGAGAACGCACGGGTTGCCTGCGATGTCAGGGGGGGTTCCTCCTGGACGGCTTCCCCAGAACAGTCGCTCAGGCCGAATCGCTCCAGCGGATGCTCGACGAACAGGGCGTGGCGCTCGACGCCGTTCTGTGCTACGAACTCCCGATCGAGGAGATCGTCGAGCGCCTGGGAGGACGCCGCACCTGCTCACGTTGCAAGTCGGTCTACCACGTCACGGCCAGGCCCCCGAAGGTCGAAGGGGTCTGCGACCTCTGCGGCGGACCGTTGATTCAGCGCGAGGACGACCGTCCCGAATCGATCCGGGTTCGCATGCGAGCCTACGAGGAGAACACCCGCCCCCTGATCGAACATTATCAGAAAGCGGGCACGCTCCTGAGGATTCCCGCCTCGGGAACCCCCGAGGAAACCGCGCGTCGGGCGATCGACGCCCTCGTGAATCGAAACGGCTCCACACGGACCCTCACGGAGACTTGAGACCCGGGGACGTCGCGGTCGCCTCTCCGCGCTTGCCGGCGTTCTCGTGAAGGCGTTTGTTCCGTTCCACCTGGCGGTCGAGCTCCTCGCCGCCGATCGAACGGACCATCGCGCCGATCGTCATGTTCGGGTCGTTCGACCAGAACAAACCGACGTCCTCCGCCGGCTCGTAGTGGAAGTCGACCCGGTCCCCAAACTTCTCCCGGAGGGCTTCCCCGTTCTTGAGGAAGGCCGACCAGCCCAGCACCGCGTAGCTCAGATCGACGCGGTGAACCAGGACCGATTCCGGCGATTGAATTCGAGCGGCGACCAGGCCGGTCGGTTCGTAAATGGTCGCGTTGTCACGCCAGGTGCTGGAGACGACGTAGAATCGATTCCGGACCGCCCGCGACGCCGGCATGGTCTTCGCCGGGGACGCGGTGGGCCAGACGACCAGTTCGGCCCCCCCTCTGGCCAGGGCCTCCCAACCGTCGTCGAACTGCATGTCCCAGCAGATTTGAATCCCCAGCTTGCCAAAGTCGCAATCGAAGACGGGGAACTCTCGGCCAGGGGTGATCCCCGATTCCAGCTCGTCGGTTCCCACGACGGCCACCGGATGCGCCTTGCGATAAATCCCCGCGACCCGACCCTCGCGGTCGAAGAGGACCGCGGCGTTGGACTGGATCGTGGCGCCGTCCCGGGTCTCGTGGAGATCCAGGGGAGCGACCAGGTACGTCTTGTGCTTCCGGGCGAGGTCTCCGAGCGCCTCGGTCAGCTCGGAATCCAGGGTCGTGGCCCGCTCGGTCGCCTTGCCGGCGGTCGAGGTCAAGGCGGACTCGGTCAGGACCGCCAGGTCAAGCCCCTCTCCAGGGTATTGACGCTCCGCCTTGGCGGCCATCGAATCCACCAGCGCTTCAAGCTGCCTCACGCGGGCGGCCCTGCCCGGGTAGGGCCTGCTGGGATGGAAGATGGTCGTGCCCACGACCACCTTTCGGGGAGGCTGATCGGAACGCGAGGCGATCACCGGCGACGGTGGTTCACCCGCCACCAGGCTCGCCCCGTTTTCGCCGTTGACGCAGAATAACGCGATCGCAACCAAAGTCGATCGTCCGAGACACCTCATCGTCGTCAACCTCCTGGGTGTCGGGTCGGTCTCACCCATCGCATCCTAATCGTCGGAGTCGCGGTGCGAAACGGGGGCGTGCGGCCGCGGGTCCGAGATTCAAGCGGCGGACCAAGCGTGCCGATGCGTTGAAGGGGTCGGTCTTCGGGGCGTCCGAGGAGGGTCGTCGGGCCGTTCCCCACGCCAAAGGCCAGGAGGGCCCATGCGCCACGCCAGACGCAAAGGCCATATGGGTCAGGAGTTCGGCGGGTCGGGCGAGGATTCGTTCGTCGCCGTGGTCGTGACCAAGCTGACCGGTGCCCTGCTGTTCATCCTGCTGCTCACGATGGTCATCATGGCGCTGATCCCCAAGGCCGAGGACGCGCCCAACCCCCTGGCCGAGAACGGGGTTCCCGAGAATTCCAGGCCCACCCCGTTGGCGATCACGACTCCGGACACGCTCCCCGAGGCGATCGCCGGCCGCCCCTACGTCCTCGCGCTGGCGGCGACCGGTGGCCAGGGCCCGCTCCGGTGGTCGGTCGTGGGCGAACTTCCCAAGGGTCTCAGGGTCGATCCAGAGATCGGCCGAATCGAGGGCACCGCGACCGAGGGGACGCCTCAACCGACCTCGTTGACACTCCGAGTCACCGACGGGGTTTCCCAGGTGACGCAACCCACCCGACTGGTGGTCTATCGTTCGGACCAGCCCCTGACGTTGCCCTCGTGGTTGAGACCAAGGTTTCCGATCCTCCCATGGCGCGCCTGGCTGGAACAGGGATTCGGGTTCCTGCTCCTGGCGCTGGTCCATCTTGTGGGGATGAACACCCTGTCGGGACTGCAACGCTGGGTTCTCCGCGTCTCGGATGAATCGAACGCGATGCGCGAGATCCTCACCCGGCGCTTCGCCTACTACAGAATCAGCGTTCGGATGGTGAGCCTCATCATGGCGACGGGGTTGGGGGTGTGGATCTGGCGCACCGGGGCGTAAAGCCCGAGGGAATTCGGAATCCCTGAAACCGACATGCCTTACACGAAGATAATCCGCGACGGGAAAAGATCGGAAG
>JBFWRA010000161.1:0-7390 GCA_050249155.1 Isosphaeraceae bacterium
ACCTGGCCTTCGGGGAAGCAGGCTTCGGCCTGTTCGTTGGCCCGTCGCGCGTCGAGCAGTCGCGAGGGCCGTTGATCGCCGGAGGCCAGCGCTCGCTCGCCGTCGGCCAGAAGCAAAAAGAGTTCCCCGACCTCGCGGCGCAGGGTGAGTCGGCGGATCGGCGGCAAGGTGGCGGCCGGAGGACGTCGCCACCAGGGATCGCCCGCGCGCGGGTCCAGGACGTTGAAGGCGTCGAGGGCTTCGCGGGCCTGGGTGAGGGTCGCGGTGATGAACTGGGGCCGCCTGGCCCACAGGTTCCACTGGTTCCGAGCGATCAGGGCGCGCTCGTCGAAGGTCGCCAGCGCCTCGTTCGCGACTTTCCAGGCGCGCGCCTCGTCCCGCGACGCCGCCAGCGTGGCCAGGCCCCAGAACGCCCCCAGGCCGATCACCAGCGCGGTGGTCACCGAGACGGTCCTGGCGTTGCGGCGGAGCCATTTGCCGGCGCGTTCGACGACCGAAGGCTCGGGCGTGTGCCGCAACGGTCGATGCGCCAGGTGTCGCTCCAGATCTTCAACCAGGGCCCCGGCGTTGGGGTAACGCCGGTCGGGGTCGGGTTCCAGGCAGCGACGGACGATCGCCTCGGCGGCCGGCGAGACCGCGGCGTTCCAGGGACGGAGTCTGGGCGGACTGATTTGCCGGTCGGCGATCAGAGTCCGGACCACCTCGAAGCGCGTCCCTTCACGAATCGGGAACGGGGGCCTCCCGGTGAGCATCTCGAAGGCGATCACGCCGAGGGAGTAAAGATCGCTTCGGGCGTCGACCTCGCCACTCCGGCGATCCTCACCGAGAAAGGCCCGAAGGTGCTCCGGAGCCATGTAAGGAAGCGTGCCACCGACCCCGGGTCGTCCGTCAGGCCCATCCCGCCTGAGATCGGCCGCGAGGTTGAAGTCCAGCAGGAGCGGGCGGCCGTCGTCGGTCAGCAGCACGTTGGCCGGCTTGAGATCGAGATGAAGAATGCCCCGATCGTGCGCGTGCGCCAGCCCGTCGGCCAGCCGCGAGACCATCCAGAGGACCGCCTCGACGTAGGTGAAACCCGCGAGCCGAGCGCGGGCCTCCGCGGGAACCACGGAGAGGGCGTCGGACTGGTCGGGTTTTACGGCGGAGTCCGGAGAACCCTTGAGAGGAGTCGAGGAATCGGCCGGGGCGGTCTTCCCCCGCTCCGCGAGGGTGTCGCGTCGCGGAGCGGTCTTCCAGACCCTGGGCGCGGCGTGGGCCGAGTCGATCCGGCAGGCTCCCCGCTTGATCTCGACACTCTTGTCCAGGCTACTGAGGAGTTCCCGGCCCGAGCCTGGCAATCCTCCCTGGGCCTTGAGGTCGTCCAGGATCTCTCGGAGCGTGACCGTCCCGAGATAGGGCATGCAAACGGCCTGGAACCCCAGGTGGCGATGTCGGGAGTGGATCGGCACGACGTTGTCGTGCTGAAGCCTGGCCAGGGTCCGGGCCTCGTCCTGTCGGGCGGCGGTGATCTTCAGGACGACGAGACGGTCGCTCAGGTCCTCTTGCCTGGCGAGAAAGACCCTGCCGAACGTCCCTCGGCCGAGTTCCCGTTCCAGTCGGAAGCCCAGGAAGTCCTCACCGGGGGTGGGGAAGGGCTCAAGAGGTTCGGCCAGGTCCCCGTCGGGCCAGTGGGGCGAGCCGGCCCGCGATTGGTTTGTCAGGGAATTGAGGTCGACCCCGTAACGGGCCCGGTACTCGCTGGCCGAGGTGTCTTGCCCGGCCTGTCTGCGAAGCCGATATTCCTCATAGGCGATCGCGCGGAGTGCCTCATGGTCCTCGACGAGTTCGGGAAACTCGCGATGGTAGTCGTCCAGGTCCCTCGGACAACCGCGTCCCCATCCGAATTCCAGGTCGACCCGAACCAATTCCTGGAGCACCGCGGCGTGCAAGGGGTGCCCTCGGGGAGGAAGGAAGGCTGCGGGATCGGCGCCACCGCGAACCTGGTAGGCTTCTTCAAAAGCGAGGACGTAATCGTCGACCTCGCCTTCATTCACGTCGTCCCACCCGCGGCCAGTGATGCCGTCGGCGGTGGACGATCTCTCATCACGGTCGGACTGTGACATCAGCGTCGGTCCTCGCTCGCTGGAGGCCGGTGGTCGTCGACGTCGACGGCGGGCCGGCCAGACTCGTGAAGTCGCTCAAGGTGCTCTGGGGGGCCGCCTGCGTCGAACCCCCCACCGCCACTCGGATCAACTCATGAGGGGGGCAAGTCCAGCAACTCTTTGATACGCTTCCGTCCTTCTTGCAAAAGCCGTTCGACCGACCGTTTGGCCCGGCCGGTCATCCCGGCGATCTCCAGGACCTCATATCCCTCCATGCGAAGGCGGATCACGACCCGCTGCTGCTCCGTGAGGCGTTCCAGCGCCTCCTCCACCGAAAGCCGTAACGCCGTGGCCGCCTGCTCGTCGGTCGCCAGCGCGTCTGGAGTCTGATCGAGCGTCTCGCCACCGGCCGTTTTTCTCACGTCGCGCTTTCCCGCGCGATGATAAACCCCCTTGGCCCTGATCTTGTTCAAGGTGATGACCAAAAGCAGGCCCCAGATCTCCTCTCCAACCGGCACGTCGTAAGATCCGTGGTGGATGCCCCGGAAGAACGTCCCGAAAACTGACTGGACGATATCGTCAACGTCGACGCGCCCAGCCAGATCCGGCGACCTCCGCGACCTCGCCAACGCGAGGAGACGGTCGGCGTACCTCTGGTGGAGGAGTCTGAAGGCCTCTTGATTGCCATGACGAACCTGCTTCACCAAGGATTGGTCCGACGGGACTTTGTCGGTCGGCGGGCGGGCGGCGTCGGCCGGCCACCGGTCAGCGATGTCCGCCATGTTCGCGATCCTCGACGCTGGTGATGTCGATTTCGACGCCCGTGTCCGCCAAGAAAATCCCTGAGAGTTTCCGAGAAATCATTCTCGCCCCTCTTTCTCTGGCGCGCCTCGTGTTTTTTGGCGGACCACTCCCGCCGATTCGACATCCCTCATGGGGAGGACTCCCGCGAACGCACGGTGGACCAACCCCCGCGATCCTTCGGACGACGACGTCCTTCCCGAATCCAGACCAAAACCGTCGATGAGCCGGACGTGACGTCTTCCAGAGCGATGTGACCGGAGGCGAGCCGATCGTTTCGGCCCGCGATCACCCCGGAATCGCGGTGATTCATGGCCTGATGCTCCAATGGGCTCAAACTCGATTGCTAATTATGGCGATCTTCGTGCCCAACGGCAAGTAGAAAAGCCGAAGCCAAGGGAAAACGGTCATGCGTACGATCCTCACCGCGATTTCCCCGAGCCGGTACCAATACACTGGCAGGGCGCACTGCTCGCGTTGCGAAGGTGTGCTGGAGCGGCACCAGCCCGAAGCGTCTCGTCCCGAGCGGATGCTGGGGGTTTGCAGCGAGTGCGGCACGTGGTTCTTGATCGATGAACAACTCTGCTTGTTGTATGCGCTCCCGGAGATCTGGAGCGGTCCCGACGTTGATAATTAAGCGGTTCCTGGCCCTGACGATCGATTCTTGAAAGACCGACTCGGCGGACGTCACTGGACGCCAGACCGGCGGCCGACTTACCCTGGCCTGGGCGCGGTGAGTGGCCTTGAGAATCGCGAGGTGACCGTGGAGCCCTGGCTACGCGTATTGGTGCTCTCCCTGGGAGGAGCGCTGGGGGTCAACGCCCGGTACTGGTCGACCCTGGTCATCAGCCGTTGGGCGGGCTCGCGTTTCCCCTGGGCGACGGTCTCGATCAACGTGGCCGGATCGTTGGCCGCGGGCTTCCTGGCGGCCGTGATCGCCGCTAGATTCACACATCCTTATATTAGACTTTTCATGGTCGTCGGGTTCCTGGGCGGGTTCACCACCTTCTCGGCCTTCTCGCTGGAATCCCTGGCGCTCTGGGAGCGCGGCGACGTCCGCCTCGCGCTGGTCAACATGGTCGGGAGCGTGGCGGCGGGTTTCACCGCCGCGGCGCTGGGTGCCGCGCTGGCCCGAGGGGGCTTTCCACCTCCGCCTCCGATTCCGGTTCCGGTTCCGGTTCCGGTCTCGACCGAGTCCCAGGCCGCCGAGTCGTCGACCGTCGATGATCGATCGGTTCCGACGTTCCATGGCCTGGCTGGGCCTTCTCGCCAGTCCCCGGCCGACCCACGATCGCCCGAGCGATGAGGGGTTGACGGCGACTTCGGGACGCTCTAGGTTGAACCATTGAGTTCAGGGCGGGGCCGCGCCGGTGCCAGGCGCGCGGCCCGCGGTCGTCCGGGCTCTCCTCTCCCAACTTTTGGTCTGGCACGTCGCGACGGCCGCGGGGCCACTCCCCCGACGCGCCGGTTCTTGGTGATTCCTCAGGACCGACCCCGAGGGGGTTCTCCCGACCCGGCGGAACGTCGATGAACGTCCATCGCCACCGTTCCGACCGCGGTCCGTCCCGTCGCCGCTCGGAGGCGTTCGCATGGCAGGCTTCTCGGTGATCCTCGTCCCGACCGATCGGCGCCGCCCCGCGACCGAGGCGATGGCGGTCGCCCGCGCGCTGGCCACGCGAAACGCCCGGCTGATCGTCCTGCCGATCGACCCGCCCCACTCCGTCGCCTCCGAGGCGGAGCCTTCTCAACTTCAGGAGCTGGAAGTCCCGATCACGCCGCCCGAATCCCCGGGTGAAACCCGCCGCGCCGTCGAGGCGATCATCGGCCTGGCCGACGAAATCGCCTGCGAGTTGATCGTGATCGGTACGGGCGGCCTGGGCGGGGAAGCGTCCCTCTGGCTGGGGGAAGTCGCCCAGGAAGTGTTAAAAAGAGCGGTCTGCCCCGTTCTCTGTTTGCCAGCCTCGGCGCGATCGGACCTCGCGTCCAACGAGGGTTCCTCATTCGCATCGACTGATTTTCTTGCAAGTCAGAATGTTCCGTCGATCGGCCGGAGTCGGGCCGGGGAGGCCTCACCAGAGATCGTTCCTGAACTGGCCGCTCTCGGAGGTGGTGTCGCGGCGCAGTGCCAGTCTACGAAAGCCGAATGAGCCCGCCAGGGCGACGCCTAATCCGGCAACAGCGGCCGGATTCGAGCGCACGGCGTCTTCAAGTCGGCTCCAGGAGAACGTGGTGTTCGGCGAGGGGTCGGACCCCACGGACCGTGGGGGTTGGCTCGGGGTTCGTCAGGAGCCGCCACGACCGGAGACTCTGGGCGCGGCGCTGATCGCCAGGACGGCGACGAGCGTCATGATCGTCTGGACCATTCCGAACGAGTCGGACTCCTGCTTCTGAAAGAGCGGCATCGACGATTTCCTGGGTGACGAGGGCCCCATCGATCCCCGCCTGGGGCGAGTTCGCGATCGAACGGACGTGACGACCCTGGCGCGGTCGCGAGGCGTCGGGGTCGATTCCGGGTGGACGCTCCACCCGAGCAAGCCTAGCCCCTGGGTGTGACGGGGCGTCCTGGACGTCTTCCCAGGGCGACACCACACGCGGGCTCCGCGGTCCTGGCGAGGAGGTTGGGGATTCCCGGTTTCCTCGACGCCTCGCGGCCTTTTCCCAGCCCAGGCGAACAATCCTCCCCTTCAGCCCACCCGTCACCCGCTCCCAGGGGCGATCGTGATTCCGCTGGCGTCCAGTTTGGAGGTTTGTCGAAGGTTGGGTAAATGGGGCGGTCCGCTCCGGGGTCGTCATGGCGGAAGTCGGATCGGCCCGCGTTGACGGAGTGGGAGGGAACGGCTATGGTTCGGTCCGCGAGGGGAACCCAGGGACGTGGTTCCCCGGCATCGAGCGTCGCCGGGCAAGGAGGCCCACGATGGCCATGATGACCGACGCGCCCCTGGCGAGGGAAACCGAAGCCCAGGGTCTGGCGTTCGCCCGAGAGGTGCTTCGGATTGAAGCCGAGGCCCTCCAGCGCGTCCGGGAGCGGCTGGGCGTTTCGATCGCCAGGGCCGCCGACCTGATCTATCGGAGCCCTGGCGGCGTGATCGTCACGGGGATGGGGAAGGCGGGTCTGGTCGGGCAGAAGCTCGCCGCGACGCTCGCCTCGACGGGGACGCGCGCGTTTCCGTTGCACCCGGCGGAGGCGGTCCACGGCGACCTGGGCCGTGTCAGGGCCGACGACGTCGTGATCGCGCTTTCGCAAAGTGGGGAAACCGAGGAGGTCCTGCGTCTGGTCCCGGCGATCCGAAGGCTCGGCGCGGCGCTTGTCGCCATCACCGAGCGTTCCGCCAGCGCGCTGGGACGAGCGGCCGACCTTTGCATCGCGATGGGGCCGCTTGAGGAAGCCTGTCCGCTGGGGCTGGCACCCTCGGCCAGCACCACCGCGATGATGGCGGTGGGGGACGCCCTCGCGTTGCTGGTCAGCCATCTGCGCGACTTTCGGCCCGAGGATTTCGCCCTGTTCCATCCGGCGGGAAGCCTCGGGCGCAAGCTCGCCAGGGTCGAGGACGTGATGCGGACCGGCCGGCAACTGCGCAGGGCCCTGCCCTCGCAGACCGTCCGAGAGGTCCTGGTGGCGCATTCCGGCCCGCGACGCAGGACCGGGGCCGTGCTCGTGGAGACCCACGACGGCAGGCTGCTGGGGATCTTCACCGACGGCGACCTCGCCCGGCTCTTCGAGCAACGCCGCGAGGCGGACCTCGACCGGCCGATCGGTGAAGTCATGACCCGGAACCCCGTCCAGACGGTCGTGGGCGCTTCGCTGGGCGAGGCGGTCGCGGCCATGCGAGGCCGAAAGCTGAGCGAACTCCCGGTCGTCGACCGTGCTGGCCTGCTCGTCGGCCTGATCGATTTGACCGACCTCATCGGCCTCGTGCCCGCCGACCGCGAGCCCGACGCCGAGATCGAGGGTTGACCCAAGGGGCGGGCCGCCCGTCGCGGCCGTCACGAATCCTTCCCGAACGTCGAGCCAGGAACGGACCGTGGTCAAGAAAGTCCTCCAGGTCGCGACCGCCTTCGGCCTGCTTCTGGCGGGCTACGCCGTCTACGTCCGCACGTTCGCGGAGGTCGTCCAGAGGTTCGCCCCGCCGAGCCGACCGGCCCCCGAGCGCCACGTCGGACAGCACCGCTCGCGGAGCGAGCGGCGCGCCACCGAGGTCGCCGTCCGAGGCTTCGGCCCGGGGCACTGGACCACCGACGCGGTCCTCGGTTACCGCTACTACAACGCCGAGCGCCGATACTGGATGTACACCCGGGATTACAAGCGGCTCAACGGTGGCAAGCAACTGGAGTTCTCTCCCTTCGCGATCATCTGGGAGTCACGCGACGGCAAGTCGCTGGTGACGGCGACCAGCGACTCGGCCAAGATCGACCTGGCCCAGCCCCTGGGGCTGCTCTCCAAGTCCGGCGAGGGCTCGGGCTCGATGCGGGTGATCCGCGCCCGGGTCGAGGGGAACGTCCAGAACCGCGAC
>JBFWRA010000162.1:0-7389 GCA_050249155.1 Isosphaeraceae bacterium
CCCGCCCCCCAGGCCCCCGGCAAGAGCCTGCCCACGCCTGAGGCCCCCACGAAGGTCGCCCCCGCCCCCCAGGGTGGTGGCATGGCGGCCCCGTCGAAGGATCTGCCGGCTCCCGGCCCCGCCCCCGCCCCCCAGGGCGCTCCCGCGGCACCGTCCAAGGGCTTCCCCGCCGCTCCCCAGGGCGCTCCTGGAGCCCCGGCGAAGGCCGCGCCCCAGGCTTGACCTCGGGCTTTCGATCGACATTGGATTCTCGGAACCTCGGCCGTCCCCACGGCCGGGGTTTTTTTTCGTTGAGGCGCGGTCCTGCTCGACCGCGCGGCGAAAACCGAATCGACCTTTCAGGTCGCGACACGCCGCAAGTGTAAAACCAAGGATCGGATCGGGCGATCCGTGGACCGTGGGTCGAGCGTGGGCGGGAGGAGGGCCCTGGCGAGACACCCACCTTTTGAGTAGAGTGATTGATCGAGGGAGTGAGGCAATCGCTCGCCAAGCACCCCCCGATGCTCCAGGGTGAGGACCGTCGATCACGGATTCCCCGCCTCCCACGACAAGGGTCGAACCCCGTGGTCCGACTCGGCTCGCGCCTTCCAGGGACCCCCTCGGGGCGATTTCTGGCGTATCGCGGGTTCGACGAGGATCTTTTTCCTGCCCGGCTTGACGATCCACTCATCCCGACCACCTTCTGTCGAAACCGCGAAGGGTGACCCCGCTCGCCCCCCCCGTCGATGCGTGGCCACGACTGGATCGGATCGGATCGACCCCTTCGACCCGCCGCGGATTGTTCCCAACGACTGACACGAGGAGAAACGTCCCGTCATGTTGATCTATGTCGGAAACCTGAATTACTCGGTGACTTCGGAAGAACTGCGATCCTTGTTCGAGCCCTTCGGCGACGTGGCGACCGCCGAGGTGCAGGTCAAGTCACGGACCGGCCAGTCGCGCGGATTCGGCATCGTGGACATGCCCAATCACGACGAGGCCCGCGCCGCGATCGAGGCGTTGAACTCCCGAGACCACGGGGGCCGACCGTTGACCGTCAACGAGTCCCGCCCGCGCCGGTCGGTTCGCGACCTCTACGCCGGTGGATGGTTCGGCGGCGGCCACTAAGCGACACCGGCCGCGCGCGACCGATCCGCCTCGTCTCGCCTCGCCGTGATGAACCGTCAAGCCGCCTGATCTCGCCCAGTTTCCCTGACTTCACTCGGGCGATCGTGCCGAGGCTGGCGAAATCCTCGACCCTTGGCGTTGCGAGACGGCGCTTTCGGGCGTAACTTAAGTTCATTGGATCGCCCATCGGCCGCTCCCCTCGGGGCGGCCCCGCTTTCGTTCCGTCCCGCGTGTCGCCGCCGAGCCCAACGTCCCGTCGCGCGTCCCGCGGATTCTGGATTCCTTATGTCGAATAATGAGCGTGAGCGCAGCCTGGCGGTGTTCGTGGATCTCGAGAACCTCGCGATGGGGTTCCAGAATTCTCGCAAGACGCGATTCGAGATCCAGAAAGTACTGGAACGGCTGGTCGAAAAAGGCAAGCTCATCGTCAAGAAAGCCTATGCCGACTGGAACCGTTATCAGGGATACACCGCCCCCTTCCACGAAGCCGCGATCGAGCTGATCGAGATTCCCAGACGAAGCCAGACCGGGAAGAACTCCGCGGATATCCGGCTGGTCGTCGACGCGATGGACCTGGCCTGGAGCAAGCCCCACGTCGACACGTTCGTGATCGTTTCGGGAGACTCCGACTTCTCTCCGCTGGTCTCCAAGTTGAAGGAGAACGGCAAGCACGTCATCGGCCTGGGCATGAAGGGCTCGACCTCCGAACTTCTTCGCGACAACTGCGACGAGTTCATCTACTACGAGGACCTTGAGCGCCAGGAACAGGACGAGAAGCAGATCGCCACGAACCTGAGCATCCTTCCCGACCTTCCCGACCGCAAGCGCGAGGTGTATAGCCTCCTCATCGAAGCCTGCAACGCCCTCCGTCGAGAGAATCACGAGGTCCTCTACGCCTCGATGATCAAGGACACGATGAAGCGGAAGAAGCCGTCGTTCGACGAGAGCTACTACGGCTACCGGAGCTTCACGCACCTGCTCGAGGACGCCGACAATCTTGGACTGGTGGACATCGAGCGCAACCCCAAAAGCGGGACCTACGTCGTGACCCGGATGTACGGCGAAGGCTCGACCCCGGGCAAGTCGCGGACCGAGAAGCCCGCGACGCCCCCGCCCCGTCGGAACAACTGACGGGGCGTGAGGTCCGCGGTTCTCAACCGGTCCGAGGCCGCCCCCGGCTCACTTCTTTCCAAAGATCTTCGAGATCCATCCCCCGCCGTCACGCCTGGGGGCGCTGGTTTTCTTGCCGTGGTACGCATCCGCGGCGTCTTGCTCGGTGTCGTGCAGTTCCATGAGCTGATCGACCTTCGTCATGGACAAGATGTTCTTGACGTAGGGGTCGACCTGACAGAGCTTGAGCCGACCGTCCACGTCGCGGAGCTTCTTTTGAAGCTGGATCAACATCGCGATCGCGGCGCTGTTGATCGCGCGGACGTTTCCCAGGTTGAGGATCACCCGCTTGGGCCCGGAGACCGCGGCGAGGCGTTCGGCCAGTTCGTTGAACGGACCCTTGGAATCGAAGTCGATCTCCTGGGCGTTGAACCTGACGTGGAGCAGGCCGTCGCCGGAAGGGGTGACCGTGTAGTAAGGCATTTCCCGATCGCGATCCGCCATGAGCGTGTGACCCTTCGCCGGTTCGATTCTCGATCAATGATCCGAGCCTGGACGGCCCCGATTTCGCCGATTCCTCGTCATTCGTGCCGCAAGGCGTCGATCGGGTTCAACAGCGCGGCTTTCATCGCTGGAACCAGGCCGAAGACGACGCCGGTCCCCGCCGAGATGCCAAAGCCCAGGGCCACCGCCCACCAGGGGACGATGACGTCGACCATCTGCGGATGCAAACTCGCCAGGGCGCAGAGAGCGTAGCCCATCGCGATCCCCAGGCCGCCACCAGTGACGCTCAGGGTCACCGCCTCTGTCAAAAATTGCGACAGGATATCCCGACGACGGGCTCCCACCGCCTTGCGAAGCCCGATCTCACGGGTCCGCTCGGTCACGCTCACGAGCATCACGTTCATGATGCCGATCCCGCCGACCAGAAGCGAAATCCCCACGATCCCCGAGAGCACCGCCGTGGCCACCAGGCTCATGTTGTTGAACGCCTCGAGGATCTCGTCCTGCGTCAACACGTTGAAATCGTTCGGCTGGTAGGCCGAAAGGCCGTGCCGTCGGCGAAGCAGGTTGACGATCTGCGCCCGGGCCTCCGGCACCGAAAGCTCACCCACCGCCTGCGCGGTGACCGCGAGCCGTCGGCGCATGACAGGATACATCTTCAAGGCCATCGTGTAGGGGATCAGCACGAGGTCGTCCTGGCTATTGCCCAGGAACGACCCTTTCTCCGCGAGGATTCCCACGACCCGGAACCGTCGGCCGTCGATCAGGACGGACTGACCGACGATCCCCTCGTCCACGTTGAGCTTTCGCAAGACCTCGCGTCCGACGACGCAGACCTGATGCCCGCGCTCCACGTCCACCACGCCGAAGGCCCTGCCGATCTCGACGGGGAAGTTCCGGATCGCGTGGTACTCCGTCGCGACCCCTTCGAGCGGGACGGCGATCTCCTCGCGCCCGTAACGGAACTTCGCGCCGGCGTGCGGCACCAGGGGAGAGATTTTCATCAGAGCGGGGCAACCCACGGCGATCGCCTCGTAGTCGCGCTCGTCCAGCTCGACGCGCCCCAGCCGCTTGCCCGCCTCGCCGGGTGGGCGCTGCGACCAGACCCACATGGCGTTGGTGCCCAGCCCCTGGAGAAAGTCGGAGACGTAACCAGTGAACCCCTGGATCACCCCCACCACGGTGATCGTCGACGCCACGGCGATCACCACGCCCAGCACCGTCAGCATCGATCTAAGTTTATGCGACCAGATCTGTTCCAGGGCGTTCTGAACGTTGGCGAACATCGAGGATTCTCAGGGCCTGAAAACGGCGTGGACGACCATGACGACTTGCGAAGCGATCGTGAAGCTCGCGGCGTAAGGGTCGATCAACGCCACCATGACGGCGACCCCGAGATACGCCACCCCCCCGGAAGCCATCGCCGCCAGCGCCTGCAACGAAAGCCAGCCCGAACCGCGCCTCGCGGCGATCTCCGCGATCGCCCACAGGACGAACCCCGCCGCGAGCGGGATCAGGACCAGGGTGATTCCCTGATGGTTCACCCGGCCATGGTCCCAACCTTTCCCGTCCATCACCAGGGAAACCGCCGCGGTCGGAAGCGACGAGAAGAGCGTCAGCACCATGAGGTCGAACATCCGCAAGGGTCTTCCGACCGGCTTCGCCCGAGCCATCATGACGATCCCCCCTCAATGGCCTGTCGCGCGCGTGTCCGACTCGACTCGGCCGTCTCGGATCCGGACGATTCGCCGGCAGCGCTGGGCCACGTCGGGCTCGTGGGTGACGACCACGATGGTCTGCCCCTCGCGATGGAGGTCGGCGAAGAGGTTGAGGATCTCCTCGCCGGTCTGGGTGTCCAGGTTACCGGTGGGCTCGTCGGCCAGCAGGAGCGAGGGACGCTGGACCAGGGCCCGGGCGATCGCCACGCGCTGGCGCTGACCGCCGGACATCTGGTTGGGCCGGTGGTCCATTCGATCGCCCAGACCGACCCGGGTGAGGGCCTCGACGGCGCGGCGACGCCGCTCGGCCCCTCCAATTCCGGAGTAGGTCAGCGGAAGCTCGACGTTCCTGAGGGCCGTTTGCCTGGGCAACAGTTCGAAGGTCTGAAACACGAAGCCGATCCGCCGCCCACGCTCGCGGGCCAGTTCGGACTGCGAGAGCCCGGCCACGTCGCGGCCGTCGAGCCAGTAGCTTCCGGCCGTGGGGACGTCCAGCAATCCGACGATGTTCATCAAGGTCGACTTGCCCGACCCGGAAGGCCCCATGACCGCGACCCACTCGTTGCGGCCGATCGTCAGATCGACCCCCCGGAGGGCCCGGACCGTCTCGGCGGCCATGGGGTACTCCTTGGTGATCCCTTTCAGTCGGATCACGTCGTCCGAGGAAGAGACGGATTCCAGGAGCGGCAAGTCGGCCAGCGAGGACATGGCGAGGGCTCATCGGTCCGGCGGTGGGGCGTCGCGACGTCGCCATTCATCGTACGCGACGGCCGCCAACGGCCGCCAGACCGCCCCGTCGCGCCTGGTGATCCGGGGCGCGGCGTCACGGTCTGGGGACGTTCGATCGCGTCGCGTCACACCGGCGCGACCGATCGCTCCTCGACCTCGCCCCGGGCCGGAGATCGCGAAGTCGGGTCGTCCGAGGGGGGCGCGGCGACCTGGTCCGCCCAGGTCTGGCGGCGTTCCTCGTTCCAGGCCCCCCGCGCGTCGCGCCAGTACCGCCTCAGGCACGCGCCACACCAGTGAGTCCACTTCAGGCGGACCGTCTGACCTCTGAGCCTGAGCAGGGGAATCACCGCCCTGCGCTCGCAGGAAGGACAACGACTCGGGGCCATCCGACGGAGAAACACGTACGTCGAACAGCCGACCAGCGCGTTGAACAGGATCAACCCCCCAAGGCGAGGGGTCGATCCCGCGCTCCACGCGTTGACGGCGACCGAGACGTCGAGGGCCACGGCCATCGCCGGGTAGAAGAGCCCGAACGCGAAGAGGGCGGCCCAGTTCCTCAGAGGTCCACGCTCGTCGAAAACCGCGATCAGGCCACCCAGCAACCAGGGGCTCACCAGAAGGGCCATCCCCACCACCCGCGGGTCCGGGCCGGACCGCCGCGCCCAGGACGCCGTCGCCGCGAAGAGCAGCCCGAAATACGCCACGAGGATCATCTGGCGACGGAGCGTCGGAGCGAACGGTCGAGGCTGTGGTCGCGACGAGATCGTGGCCATGGGTTCCTTTCGTCAAGCGAGGTGACGAGGACGGCGTCAGGAGTCGGACGACGCGTTGGAGACGATGACCCTCGGGGTCTCATCCGTCCAGATCAGGTTGCCGTTGGCGTAGTAGCGCACACGCTTCAGGACGAGCCGAGTGACGTAGTTCGACTGCCAGGTCACCCCGGACCGCGCCGCCGAGACCTCGGGGTCGTAACCCATCAACGAGGTCGGGGACGCGGCGTACGCGGCGGAGAGTTGCATACCCTGACCAAAGTTCCCCCAGGTCTGGGATTGACCCTGCTGGACGTCGAAGAACACAAAGCCACCGATCAATCGCATCCGTTGGGTCCAGGTCAAGGTCTCGTTCGGCGTGTTGAATACCGCGGAGTCGTGAGAGGCCGCGCTCAGGAGCGATCCTTCGGGCGTCCAGACTTGCACCTGCATGCCGCCGGGCTGGAAGGTGGGACGTTCGCGGTAATTCATGTTGAATGCCACGAACGGGGCGACCCCCACGGCGAACGGAGTCATGCAGGTGGTGATTTGCGGGCCGACGCCGAGCGGATCAGGCGTCGCGACGACCAGTTCCCAGTCCTCCTCGACCTTGTCGAACTCGGTCGGGGCCGAGCTGGGCGGGGTGGGGTCCTGAGCGGAGACCGAGGGTACCGTCACGCTCATGAGGATCACCGCGAGCCAGGGCGCGGCGAGTCGCGGCGAAAGGCGTTTCATGGGAGGCTCCTTGAGGTTCGAGATGGGATGGACTGAGAACCTGACTGAATCAAGACCGTGGGCTTACGCGTCGGATCAGCGCGTCAGGCGAAGAACGACCTTGCCGCCGTCGGTCCAGGAAGTTTGCGGTCCACCGATCAAGGCGGTCGGATCGGTCACGATCGCGGGCTGGATGATCACGAACTTCGGGTTCCCCTGGAAATTCACGGAGACGATCCGGCAAGGGGCGAACGCGACGACCCGGTACCAGGCGTTGTTGCCATTGCCGCCGTTGGAGTCGTAGATCGGAATGCTCACCGGCTTTCCGATGATGCTGATGAGGTCGTCTTTGATCCCCGCGCTGATTCCAGGGTTGCCGCCGAAGGTGATCGAAGGGGGATTGAGCGACGTGTCAAGCTTGATCTCGCCCCCCGGGAAGGTGGCGAGCTGAGAGGGGGTGACCCCGTTACGGATCTGGGCACCCAGGGTCGACGTGCTGTTGTTGCTGACGCCGACGTTGATCGTCCCCCAGTTCCCCGGCGATCCCGAGGCCACCGGATACAGCTTGGATTCATAAACGCCGTCCGCCCCGGAGGTCACCGTCTAGGTGGTCGGGTTCCAGGTGTACTTCTACTGTATCCTTCACATTCGTAGATGCATCTTCATTCGTGGTAGTCTGTTACGTGATCGATGCGCGTACAGCCTCGCCTGTTCGTTGCGTTGCTACCAACGCGTGCCGCGACGACAAAGATAGGACG
>JBFWRA010000163.1:0-7359 GCA_050249155.1 Isosphaeraceae bacterium
GCGCGGACCGGGGTCTCCGCGATCGCCCAGTGATTCCCGCCGTCCTCGCTCCGAAAGACCCGGGAGACCGCGGCCCCTCCCGTACCGAACCAGGCGGTTTTGGAACCTCGAAGCGTGACCAGGCAAGTCCCGCTGGCCGCGAACGCTCCTTCCTCTGGCAAGGCTGGCGGCATTCCGTCAGGGGGTACGAGTCGCCAGGTCGTTCCGCCGTCCCCGGTCAGGAAGACCCGGAAACGCCCCTCGACCGGGTCGCCGAAGGCGATCCCACGGTCGCGGTCCCAGAACGCCAGCGCGTCGAGGAACCCGTCCGGGTCGGGGTTGGTGAACCGGAGATCCCAGGTCTGGCCGCCGTCGGTCGTCCGGTAGATTCGGGACTGATCGCCAGGTCCGCTGGCGAGGAGCAGAGCGGTCCGCTCGTCGAAGGCTTCGACGTCGCGGAAGTCGAGGGCCTCGGCCCCGTGGACCTGGCCCGCGCGCCAGTTGGCCCCGGCGTTGACGGTTTTCAGGAAGGTCCCCCCGGTCCCGCTGGCCCAGACGACCTTCGAATCGACCGCGTGGACGCCGCGCAGCTTCGCGCTGGTGACGGGCTTCGAGATTTCCCAGAACGGAGCCGCGGCGGTCGCGCAATGACCGAGCAACAGCGCGAGGGCCGCGGTCATCGCAGCAGACCCTTCTTCGCGGGGGTCTGGCGAGCCGGCACGGGCGAATCGGGGACCGAGACGTCCTGTCCGCGAAGATGCTTGTCAAAGAACGTCTGGATGCGAAGTGGGATCTCGGGGTTGCCGAAGTTTCCGTGTCCGCCCCGCTCGACGGGAATCAACGTGGTCTGGACCCCCGCCTTGTGAAGCGCGTCGTGGAGCCTCGCCGACTGGTCGTAGGGCACCACGTCGTCCTTCGTGCCGTGGATGATCAGGAACGGGGGGTCGTCGGCCGAGACGTACGAGACGGGTGAGGCGGCCCGCGCCGCGTCCGGGTTCTTCAAGAGCGGGCCGCCGATCAGGAGGGATTCGGGGGAATCGTCCGCCTCGTGATCCATCGAGCTGGGGAAGAGGCCCATACGCGAGAGTTCGGCGGGGCCGTAGAGGTCCGCGACGCATTGGACCTCGCTACTGACGCCGTGATGTGGTCCAACGTTTCCTTCCAGGGCGGCGACGTCGCCGGAGGTGCCGAGCATGGCGACGAGGTGCCCTCCCGCGGAGGATCCCATCGCGGCGATCTTGTTCGGGTCGAGGTGGTACTTCGACGCGTTGGCCCGGACCCAACGGACGACCGCCTTGCAGTCGTGAATCTGGGCGGGCCAGGTGGCTTCGTCGGTCAGGCGATAACTGGCCGTCACGCCCGCGTAATCCCCCGAGGCGACCAGCGGTCCCAGGGCTCCGAAGCCCCCCTTGCGGTCGCCTCCTCGCCAGGCCCCGCCGTGGATGTAGATCACGACTGGCAGGAGTCGGTCCCCCTGGGGTTTCCTGGGCAAGAGCAGGTCGAGCCGGTGCTTGGGATTGTCGGTCGGGGCGTAGGGAACGTTTTCAATCACCTGGACGCTGTCGGCGAGCTTCGCCGGTTCCCGAGGGCCGTTGAGCCGCTTGCGAAAGGCGGCGTCCTCATCGGGCGTGATCCCGCCGTCTCCGTCGGTGTCGGCCCGATCGAAGTTCGGGCGGGCCTGTTCGGGGAGCTCCTCGCGCGAGAGCCGGCCGTTCCCGTCGCGATCGAATTTGCGGAAGACCTCGCCCGGATTCTGGGTCACCCCCGAGAGCGCGGGGAGCGCCAGGCTCACCGCGCAGGCGGTCCCCGAAGTCGCCATCGCGAGCCGCAACGTGGAGATCAGGCGAGGGAAGCGGAACCTTGTCGCGCCGGGCATCGGTGGTTCTCGGCTTTTGGGGTGCCTGTTTCGATTGAACCGACCGGCACGATCATACGGACCAAGGCGATTTTCCGCCAGGAGCGTCCATCCATCGCCTCGAATCGAGGGCCCATCCCAATTGTCTGGAGTGGCCGACCACCTCGCCCGATGTTCCTAGGGAATCGTCTCTCGCCATCCTCGAACGGCGAAGAGCGCTGAACCCCAAGGACGTCGACCATGACCACCGAGCCGGATACGGGAACGCTCGACCTGATCCGTTGGACGTTCTCCGTCGATCCTGAGAAGTCCGCCTCGATCGCCGAGTACCTCGGCGACCTGGGACTCGAAGTCCTCGTCCGTGACGAGTCCCAGTTCATGGTTCTCTGGGACGAGCCCGAGGGGGACGCCGACGAGGTCGTCGAGTCCCTCTGGGAGCTTCATGGAACGCCGTTTGAAATCACGCAGGAGGAGTTTCATCGGCGGAGCCTGCTCCACGTCCATCATGAGGAGGGAGGCGAGGACTCCGCCGAGGCCGACCGCGCGGTCGCCTGACCGTCAACGATACACTCAACCCTCCCAGCGCACGCCGGCCTCCTTCAGGGCGGGCACCTGCTCGGCCTTCGCCGTGTCCGACAGCGGGTTGCCCGAGGCGTAGAGCCGCAGGTAGGGGGCGAACCGTTTCGGTCCCTCCGCGTCGGCCTTCGCCGCCTTGACGAGCGGTTCGAGGTCCTTGATCTGGTTTCGGTCCAGGATCAGGATCTTCAGGTCCGTCTGGTTGGCCAGTGGGGAGAGGTCCTCGACCTGATTGTCCTGCAGGTCCAGAAGCGAGAGCCGATTAATTTTCGCCAGCGGGCCGAGATCCTTCACCTTGTTCTTGCCGAGCGAGAGCGAGGCGAGCTTGGTGAGGGGTTCCAGAGGCCCAAGGTTCTCGATGGCGTTGCCCGAGAGGTAAAGCGACGAGAGCGCCGTCAATCCGTTCAGCGGGGCGAGGTCCACGACCTGGTTGTTTGAAAGCTCGACGTATTGAAGCTTGGTGAGCTTGGCCAGCGCGGAGATATCCTTGATCTGATTGTCGGCGAGGTCCAACGACTGGATGTTCGTCAACTCTTTCAAGGGGCCGACGTCGCTGATCTTGTTCTTCGAGAGCTTCAGCAGCGCGAGGTTCTTGCATTTTTCCAGGCCGGTCAGATCCGCGATCTCCTTGCCAGGGGCTTCCAGGACGTAGACGTTGAGCAGCTTCTCGTCGGTCAACTCGGTCTTCGGGTCGTGTTGAAGCACCGCGCGGACGGCCGCTTCCAGATTCTTGTCCTTGAAGGGGGAGTCGGCCAGGGCGAGGCTCGGCGCGGCCGTCAGGAGGACCAGGACGGTGGCGATTTGAGCGGTCGCCCGCTGGACGAGGGGGCGGGTGGTCATGTCGCGAAACTCCTACGCTTGAACTGGGTCGGGGCGGGGACGATTGGCCCGTGGCCGGCGGCCCTTCGCGAATCGCCTGGGGTCTCTGGTCTTGGGCCATTTCGCCATAAAGCCAAGGTGGGTTGGCAATAGCGGGCCGATCACTCGCCGGCGGGACTCATTATCAAACACTAGCGGCGACGATCGGGTGGGTCAATGGTCGCGCGGAAGTCAACGCGCGACCGGGGTGGTGAGGTACGCGATCAAATCGCGTAGTCCTTGCTCGCCGATCGCCCCGGCCAGGCCGACGGGCATGATCGACGTGGCGCTGGGCCGAAACTCCTGGACCTCGCTCCGAGGCAAGGTCGTCGCCTTGCCTTCGGCGTCGATGACCCGGAGCGAGTCGGCCCCCTCGGCCCGGACGATCCCCGCGAAGACGCGGCCGTCGTTGAGGGCCAGCGTGTACGACACGTAGTTCGGGTGAATCTGAGCGCTTGGCTCGACCACGGCCCGATAAACCTCGTTCCGATCGCGGCCGACAAGGTCCGTCAGGTCGGGGCCGACCTCTCCCCCCTGGCCTCGGAACTTGTGGCAGGTCGCGCACTTGGACTCGGGGCTCTTGAAGACCGTGGCTCCTCGGACCGGATCTCCCCCGGAGAGTTCCGGGACGCTCCCCAGGGGCGGGGGTGGCGCGGGGGACGGCGGCACCCAGGGTGGAAGAGTGGCGGAGTCCTCGACGGGCCGCTCCTTCGCGGATCCGTCCGAGGGCTCGGTGGTCACGTTCAGGGTGAACGAGGGGAGGCCTTCGCCGGTCGGCACGATGGCGACGAGGAGGACGGGAAACCCCGTCGGTTCCACCTCGAACTCGGCGGCTTCACCCGGCCTGGTTTCCGTCTCGCCGGAATCGGGTTCCAGACCGTCGATCGTCGGGGTGACGGATCGACTGGATCGCACCCGGATCGTCTGGGGCCCTTCGGGGAGCGTCAACAGGGTCGTCAGGGTGAGACGACCCGGCGTTTCGAGGGCCTTCCAGACCTTCTCGAAGGCCGGGGCGTTTCCGACGATCCGCCGTGACCTCACCGGGTCGAGACTGGGCCACCATCCCGTCCATTCGGCGGGGTCGTCCTCCCCCTCGCGCCACGAGACCTCCACGCCGGAAAGGTCGTAGGTCGCCTTCAACCCGGGAACATCCAGGGTGTAGCGGCCCGCCCTGGGATGGGGGTCGGTCGTCAGAACCAGGGTCCGCCCGTCATCTTCGAGCCGAGCCGCCGCCACGTTGAGCGCGCCCTGACGATCGTTCTCGGTCCCTGGCTCCTCGAACCGGATCGCGCGACCGACGAGCCGTTCCGGCAGCGTCGGCTCGGCCTCGCGATCGAACGCGAGGCGGACATCAAAAGGGTTCTCCGCCCAGGTCGCCAGCGACTTTGGCGGAGCTTGAGCCTGGGCGAAGCGGACTCCAACGCCGACGATCAACCATCCCAACGCGACGGGGAACCAGGGATTCCGCATGCCGATCCGCGCGACAGGGTCGCGCCCCCTTGAACTCGGGATCAACCGGATGTGGATGATACGCTGGCCCAGCGATTCGGAACAAGCCGCCGAGCCGAAATCGACCTGAAGATTCGTTCATGCGGACCGCGGCCGAGACCCGATTTAGCGAGTGGCCGTGTTCTACGGATCGATCGACTCGGAATGGGGAGTCCAGGATCATGTTGGGACGTTGGTTGCTCGCTGGCGTGGTGGGTGGGGTCGTGGTTTTCTTTTGGGGAGCGGTCGCCCACATGGCCCTACCGCTGGGGACGATGGGGATGTCCCAGATCGACCCGGCGCGGGAGGGGCAGGTACTGGACGCGCTCAGGTCTTCGATCGACGAACCTGGCCTCTACTTTCTTCCAGGCCTGGACATGAACAGGACCCTTTCGGAGTCTGAGCAAACCGCGTGGGAGGCCAAACTCGCCTCCGGGCCTTCTGGAATCATGGTGATCACCCCCAGGGGGGGCGAGGCGATGTCGACTCGCCAGTTGCTCACCGAGTTCGGGACCGGGATTCTCACGTCTCTTCTCGCCGCGGGCCTGCTCTGGACGACGAATACATCCCGCGTTGGTGGCGCGCTCTTCGTGGCGGGCCTGGGACTCTTCGGCTGGCTCTCGATCGGCGTGCCTTACTGGAACTGGTACAATTTCCCGACGGAGTTCACCCTGGCGCTGTTGATCGAAGAGGTCGTCGGCTGGTTTCTGGCGGGACTGGCGATCGCGGCGGTGGTCAAGCCCGTCGCGGTCAACGCGAACGCTGAAGGCGCCTCAATTTAGGAACACGCCGAGAATCACTTCCCGAGCCGTGGAGCGCGCCGAGTGTGCCACGAGGTTCGGTACTCCGAACCCGTGCCGGTGGCCACGGCTGTAACCCACGGGTTCGGAGTACCGAACCTCGTGGCACCTTGATCCATCGAGAAACCAGGAAGTGATTCCCAGCCCGTAGCTTGACCGATTTGTGGTTTTCTCACGACGGGGCGCGGAAATCCGGCCCGAATATCTTCATACTGAGCCTCTTCAAAGATCGAGACCGACCGCGACCCGGCCTGTGAGACGACCGCCATGCAGCAGGATGGACCACTCGTATTCGTTGACGTCGACACCCAACACGATTTCCTCGACCCCTCGGGCGTGCTCCATCTTCCGGACTCCACCCGAATCCACGCGAACCTGGCCCGATTGACCGAGTACGCCAGGCGGAACGGAATCCCCGTGCTGGCGACCTCCTGCGCCCACACCGAGGAGGACGCCGAGGAGATCGCCCGCTTCGGCCGACACTGCATGGTCGGGTCGCCTGGCCAGGCCCGGATCAAGGCGACGGAATGGCCAGGGGGCGAGGTCATCGGCTCGGAGGATCGATTCGGCGGATGGACGGACGCCGCGCCCCCGGCGCATCTCACGCTGGAAAAGCGCGCGTATGATCTGTTCACCCATCCCGAAGCCGATCGGATCGTCGCCGCGTATCAGGCCGCGAACCCGACGTTCGTGGTTTACGGCGTGGCGACCGACTTTTGCGTCAGGGCCGCGGTCCTTGGGCTCAGGGCCAGGGGATGCGCTGTGGCGGTCGTCGTGGACGCCATCCACGCGATCGACGTCGCCCACGAGATCGAAGTTCTCGACGAGTTCACCGCCGCCGGGGCCGTCCTGACCCTCACCGACGTCGTTTGCGGCCGTTGACACTCTCGGGGTCGACTTCCTAGCATGGGTCGGGATGAAACCCGACAAATACCGCAAGCGCTTCCAGGCTCCCAACGCGACCGAGCGGGTCCGCCGGCAGATCGCCGTCGAGGCGGCCCGTCGCCTGTTCGAGACCGTCGGCCCCGAGCCGGACGACCCGCTCCAACGACTGAAGGACGCCACCGAGGCCGACTTCTACACCGCCAAACGCAAGGCCGCGGCCGTGCTCGGCCATCGGGTCCGGCCTGGGGATCTCCCGTCCGACTCCGAGGTCCGAGACGAACTGGTGACCCTCTCCCGAGCCAGGAGCGGGCCCACTGTGGCCGAGGCCCTCGATCAGCCCGAGCCGGTGGCCCCGCTCGCCACCATCGCCGAGCACCTCGACCGGTTCGCGGTGTATCGACTTCGCCTGTCCCCCCTGGAGGCGGTCAAGCAGAACCCCAAGGCCCATCCGGAAGGGGACGCGCTCTACCATAGCCTTCAGGTCTTTGAACGCGCCCGCGACGTTCGGCCGTACGACGAGGAATTCTTGCTCGCGGCGCTGTTGCACGACGTGGGCAAGGCGATCGATGCGTCGGACCACGTCGCGGCCGGGGTCGAGGCGCTCCGGGGCGCGGTGACCGACCGCACCCTCTGGCTAATCGCCCACCACATGGACCTACCAGCCGCCCGAGACCGGGACAAGCCGCGCGCTCGCAAGTCGGTCGAACCGGAGACGCCCGAGCAGCGCGACGACCTGCGCCTCCTTCGGGATTGCGACGACGCCGGCCGAGTCCCTGGCCAGATCGTCGGCACGCTCGACGAGGCCCTCGACTACCTGAAGGGACTGGAGAACGAGTCCTACCTGAACGACGACGAATAAGGAACAAGCCGACAATCACTTCCCGCTTTGTGGAGCGAGCCGAGGTGTGCCACGAGGTT
>JBFWRA010000164.1:0-7346 GCA_050249155.1 Isosphaeraceae bacterium
CACCGAGTAGGTCCACCCTGGGACGTAAACCGAGCACACCATCCTCGTTACCAAGGCGTTGACGATCACGCGCGTCGCCGGGGCGGGGTCGACGATCGTGAACGGTGGGGCGGGCGCCACGCCACAGGCGGGGATCTTCCGGGTGATCAACACCACCGGGACGGTGACGATCGGCGGCCTCAACGCGGGCTTCACCTTGCAAAGCCCCCCGCCCATGCCCGCCTCAGGCCCGATTCTCTCGGTTCTCATTCGAGGCAATAGCGCCCCCGTGAACCTCCAGGACAACGTCCTGGTCGGGCTCGACGGCGTGGGCAACCCGTTCGACATCGGCGTCTGGTCCTACAGCACCCAGCCGGGAGGCTCCGTCAACCTTCAGGGCAACACGTTCGAGAAGATGTGGCAGGGGGTGCTACTGGAGATCCCGCGAGGCGGAGCGACCGTCCAGGGTAACACCTTCACCAACTTGAAGCCGTCCACCTTCAACTCAATCACCTATGAGCCCCAGGGGATCTTCGCGCTGAGCTACGGCGGCGGTTCCAACGACATCTCCAGTGGCATTTCGATCACGGCCAACACCCTCACCAACTTCAGCGGGCTGCCGATCAGCGTCAGCGGCGGATACCCCGGGCAGCTCGCCTCGAAATTCACGAACGTTCAGATCACGAACAACCTGATCGACGCGATCGGCTTCCTCGACGTCGGCTTCCGCGCCGGGGTCGTGCTGATCAACGACGCCGACACCGCGGGAGACGCTCCCAACGGCGGCGTCGCCAACGCGAACGTCCAGGGCAACCTCATCACCGCGATGACCGACTGCTCCGCCGGCACCCGCGGCGTCTGGATCCTCGGCGTCAATAACAACGTCACAGTTCAAAATAACTTCATCTCCAACTTCGATCGAGGCGTCTCGATCGAGGAGAACTACGCCGGGTCCGGTTTCGCCACCAACGTCACGGTGACCCGCAACTCGCTGACCAACAACGTGAAGTCGCTGGTCAACGCTTCCCCCAACCTCGTCAACGCCGAACGGAACTGGTGGGGCACCAACGACCCGGCGCTGGTCAAGGCTCACGCCAACGGCGGCGTGAACGTCGACTACAACCCCTGGATCGGCAGCTCCACCGACACCTCGATCGCGGCCGGCTTCCAGCCCGACCTGGCGAACCTCCGGGTGGATTCGCTCACGATCAGCGGCGACGATTCGGTCCTGAAAAACACGGTTTACACCCTGAACCTGAACACCCTGGCCCTTCCCGGGGGCATCCCGCTGACCTCCTGGAACATCAACTGGGGTGACGCGAGCAACGACGTCGTTCCCGGCGCGAGCACCTTCTTCAACCACACGTACACCTCCGCCGGCAACTTCCTCATCACGGCGACCGCGTCCGACGGCGTGAACACCTACACGTTGTCGAACACCGTCAGCGTCGCGGTGACCAACTTCGCGACCCTCCAGGTCATCAAGGTCACCCCCAACCCCAGCGGGTTCGCCGTTCGGTTCAACGACGCCCTCGACACCAACGTGTTGAACCTCTACACCAGCCTGCTCGCCGCGAACACCCTGGGCGCGCCCGACGTGACCCTCGTCGGAAACGTCGTGGGCAACGTCCTGGGCTCGCTGGTGGTCGACCCCGACAACAAGGGATTCACGTTCGTCAAGACGGGTGGACCGCTGGCCACCGACACCTACACCATCACGCTGCGGAGCGACGCGACCAACGGAATCCGGACCGGCGGCGGCGCCGCCCTGGACGGCAACGCCGACAACACCGCGGGAGACAACTTCACGACGAGCTTCGGCGCGTCGCTGGCCGCCAGGACCGTCTCCCTGCCCGACTTCGCCAGGGGCCCCGGTCAGCCCGTGATCCTACCCGCGGCCACCGGCGTCGCCCTGCCCATCTCGGTGAGCAGCTCCACCAGCATCGTCACCCTCGACCTGGTGATTCGGTACGACCCGACGAAGCTCACCGTCAACAGCGCCGTCGTGGCCCCAGGGCTCCCCGCCGGCACCTCGCTGGCGATCAACAACCTCTCCCCGGGCCTGCTGATCCTGTGTCTGCGCTCCCCCAGTCCCCTGGGCCCGGGCCTGAACGAGTTGATCCGTCTCAACGCCGTGGTTCCCGGAGGCGCGGGCTACACCTCGAAGGAAGTGATCCAGATCGAATCCGCCTCCATCAACGACGGGGGCATCGCCGTCACCGCCGACAACGCGATGCACGTCGTCGGCTTCCTCGGCGACACCAGCGGCAACGGCGCCATCACGGGCCTGGACGCCGCCCTGGCCAACCGGGTCGCCTCGTCCATCGACACCGGCTTCTCCGCCTACCAGATGGCCGATCCGCTGCTCCTCGCCGACGTGAACCTGTCTGGGAACATCTCGGGGCTGGACGCGGTCCTCATCAATCGGTTCGCCGCGTCGATCCCGACCCCGCAGATCCCGAACATCCCGGGAGGTGGCGTCACCGTCACCGGGCCCGACCCCCTGGTCAGCCTTCCCCGCGACCTGACCGTCGCCGCCGGCGGCAGCGTCCTGGTGCCGGTGAATCTGCTCCACACCGACAAGATCCCCATCGGCATGGGAGCGGTCGACCTCGCCATCAGCTTCGACCCGGCGGCCTTCACGGTGAAGGGAGTCAAGGCGGGCAGCCTGACCGGCGACTTCGACACCCTCTGGTCGGTCGACGCCGACACCGGGCTGATCGTGTTCTCGTCCAACCGGATCGCCAAGCCGTTGGGAATGAACCCCGGCGACTCGGGCACCCTCGCGGTCATCGAGCTGGTCGCCCGACCGGGAGCGACCCTGGGCAAGCAAACGATCAACCTGCTCGACTCGGTCACCTCCGGCGGCGGCCCCCGTCAGACCCGGCTCAACGACGGCCAGCTCCTGCTGGTTCCCGCCCCCACCAACGCGGCCGACGATCCGGTCGACGGCATCGTCACGATCCGCCCCCGTGGTCCCAAGGAAACCAGCCCGATCGGCGCTTCGGACGCCCCGATCCCTCAGGCGGGCGCGACCGTCGACAAGGCCCTGGAGTTCCTCGCGGGAACCCCGGTCGCCGAGCGGAAACTCTCCGTCGATCCCGCCATCGTGGTGATCCCACCCGTCGCCGACGAACCCCTGGAGATCCCCTTCCGGACCCGAGCCCGCCGTTGGCCCGCGCAGGCGGTCTTCGCCAGCGTTGAGAAAATGCGAGGACTTGGCCAGTAGGCGTCTTGAAAACGATTGTCCCGTTCCGGTAAATTACGTTCCTCAGTGTGTGAGGACATGAGAGCGGGACGGGATACCCCCCTGACGTTCAAACGTGATCCTTTGACCCCTATGAGGTGAGTCCATGAGCTTCACCGCTTCCCATACTCGACGTGGGTTTCTCGGGGCGGTCGCCGTCCTCGCCCTCGCCGTCCTGACGACTTCCGCGCAGACCGCCTCCGCGGTGGTCGTTCTCAACATTGACAAGACCTATGTCGTTCCCGCGGGCGGCACGGTCAACGTCAGCGTCGATCTGACGAATGACGCCTCCCTGACCGCGTTCGCCTTCGGAATCGCGCTCTCGTTCGACACGTCGGTCTTCACGATGTCCAACGTGCAGCCGGGATCGCTCCTGGGTGCGGCGTTCACCGCCAACTTCGCATCCACGTTCTCGAACGGCACCGGCATCCTGACCGCCTCGTCGTTCGATTTCACCGGGCAGACGTTCACACCGGGCTCGGGCGCGTTGCTCACGTTCGACCTGACGAACACAGGCGCCACCCCGCTGACCTCCCCCATCAACCTGCTCGCGACCTCGGGGAACACCACGACGGCGATCGAAGATTTGAACGGACCAATCGCGCTGACCACTCCACCGACGAACGCCAATAACGAGGCGGTCGACGGCCTGGTGACGATCACCGCGATCCCCGAGCCGTCCCAGTTCGCCATGGCGGGACTCCTCGTCGGCCTCGGCGGGCTGCGCCACGTCTGGAGCCGCCGACGCGCCCGGGCCGCGGCCTGAGCCTTCGCCTCCTGAGTCCGACACAACGAACCGAGGACGTGGCGAACGGTCGTCACGTCCTCAGTTCGTTTCATCTCATTTCGTTTTGGCGAGGTCGACCAGTCAGGTTCGCCAGGGCGACGGGGGGAACTCGAATGTCGTCGGCGCGCGCCTGGTGGACGATCCTGTGGCTGTCGTCGCTGGGAACGCTTCCATTCTGGGGGGCGGGCTGCACCGAGGTGGTCGAACTGCCTCCCGAGCCAGGCGGATCCCACGTCTCTCCCGCGACGGAGCGGAACGCCCCCTCGCCCCGCGCCGAGCCACAGGCGGATTCCGATCATGTCGAGGTCGTGATCGACACCCCCCGGATCGCGTCGCCGACGCGCGACGGCGTGGTTCACGGACTCCCGTTGCGGGCGGACGATCGGGCCCTGGCCAGCGACGCGCGCTTGACGCTTCAAGGAGAGCTCGCCCGCTATCCTTCCCGTTTTTTGAAGCGGATCGGCCTTCAACGCGTTGTGATTTGCTCGTCGCTCGCCTTCGACGCGACTCCTTGCGACGCCTTCGCGGACGTCGAGCACGGGCGGATCTTCATCGCGATCAGGGCGTGTGAGGACCGGGCCGCCCTTCGTCGCACGCTGCACCACGAGCTGTCGCACCAGGCCGACTTCGCCGACGATCAGCGCCTGGACGTCGATCCCGGCTGGGAGGCGTTGAACCCTTCGGGTTTCCAGTACGCGCAGGACGCCCAGCGCTACCAGGACGACCCCGACGCGGCGACCGGTCCGCCTCCTCCAGGGTTTTACAGTCTTTACGCGACGAGTAGTCCGACCGAGGACAAGGCCGTCCTCTACGCGGCCCTGGTGACCGACCGCGCTGGGACGCTCCGCCGGATCGAGTCGGACCCGATTCTACGAGGGAAGGCCGACCGGCTCCGGACACTGCTCGAAACCCTCGGCGCCGATCCCGATCCCCTGATCGGCCCCTGATCGGGCTTCCGCGGCCGGAGCCGGTCGATATCCCGGGACGAGCTGGGCGAGGCCCTCGATCAAGAGCCTGGGGGGAGCGTCCGCCTCGATCAACGCGAGGAGGCGGTCCAGGGCGCTGGCCAGGTCTGGGGTACGAGTCGCCCCCCCCGGTGCCGCCGCGAAGATCTTCGGGTGGGGAGTCGGGAGTCGGGTCTCGGACTCCTCGTAAAGCTCCTCATGGAGCTTCTCGCCAGGTCGAAGTCCCGTATAGACGACTTCGATCTCGGCCCCTTCGGTCAACCCGGCGAGCCGGATCACGTCTCGGGCGAGGTCGGCGACTCGGACGGGCGTTCCCATGTCGAGGACGAAGATCTCTCCCCCACGGCCCAGGGCCCCGGCTTGAAGGACGAGCTGAGCGGCCTCCGGGATCGTCATGAAATAGCGAGTCATCTCGGGATGCGTGACGGTCACCGGACCTCCGCGGCGAACCTGCTCCTGAAAGATCGGCACGACGCTGCCGTTGGAGCCCAGCACGTTGCCGAATCGAACCGTCAGCATCCGCGTGGTGGACCGCCCGGCGAGCGATTGGACGTACGCCTCGGCCAGGCGTTTGGTGGCTCCCATGACGCTGGAGGGACGCACGGCCTTGTCGGTGGAGACCAGCAAGAACGCCTCGGCCCCGGCGTCGAGGGCGGCGTCCGCGACGCGTCGCGTGCCCAGGGCGTTGGTCTTGATGGCTTCTCCCGGGTGATCCTCCATCATGGGCACGTGTTTCAAGGCGGCGGCGTGAAAGACCACGGCCGGGCGATAGCGGGTCATGACCGCCCGCAGCCGCGCCTTGTCTGTGACGTTGCCGACGTAGGGGATGATCCGGGTGCCGGGTTGGACCAGGCCGTTCAGTTCGCGGTCGGCGTGAAAGAGCCCGGTCTCGGAATGATCGTACAAAACCAGCGCCGAGGGGCGGAACCGCAACACCTGCCGGCAGACCTCCGAGCCGATGCTGCCGGCGGCCCCGGTGACCATGACGGTCTTGCCATGGAGAAAGGTGGCCAGGGAGGAATCGTCCAGCGCCACGGGGGGCCTTCCCAGCAAGTCTCCCAGGGCGACGTCTCGCGGCTTGACGACCAGCCTGTCACTGAGAAGGGCGTCGAAACCAGGAACGACCCGGGGCTTCAATCCGACGGCGTTGCAAGCGGCCACGAGGTCGGAGATCATCCGAGCCGGAGTGGCCGGAGTGGGAATGAGCACGGCTCGCACGCCTCGCTTCTGGGCGATCGTGGCGAGGTCGGTGGTGCATCCCAGGACCGGCACTCCCGCCAACGTCATCCCCCGAAGGACGGGGTTGGAGTCGAGGATGCCCACCGGGCGAACGCCCAACCCGGGATGAGCGAGCAATTCGCGAACCAGGGCCACTCCCGCGTCGTTGGCCCCGACGATCAACGCGGGATCCGCGTCTCGGCGGGGAACCGCGGGAGAGTAACTCTCTCGCGTGAGCCGAACCATCGAGCGAAGGCCCCCCAGCGCCAGAAGCGTGCCCGCCGCGTCGATCAGGACCACCGACCGAGGGGGGTGGAACCCACCTGGCAACGCCCAGGACGCCAGCGCGATCACCGCGGCGCTGAGCAAGGAGATCTCGAAGAGCAAGGCGACGTCGGCGAAGTTGACGTAGCGCCACAAACCACGGTGCCCCCCCCTGGCGACCAGGACCGCCAGTTTCACCGCGACCACCCAGGGCAAGGCCCGCAGCGCCCCATTCCATTGATCGGCGGGGACTTCGCCGTCGAACCGAAGGCCGTACGAACCCAGATAAAGCGCGGCGAAGATCGCGGCATGGGCGGTCAGCACCGTCGGAACACGGTACGCGACCGCCAGTTTTGAAAAACCCGCGATCCACGACGCGAGACCCGTCGCCGGGACCCGCTCCGCGTCGACGCCTTGAGGAGACGCGTGCCCCCTCACCGTGTGGGGGGCCAGGTGTCCGGTCCCATCAAGCCGCGGAGGCGTCTCAGTCGATTCGATCGCGGTGGTCATCACAGAGGTTCCGTTGGGGCCGGTGGGTCCCTGACCTTCGTCACGGCCCTATACCAGAGCATCAGGCCCGCGGCGCGTGTCGCGTCGTGCGACGACGGACGTGGCGAGGCCGTCCGATCCGTGCCAGTTGACGCGGAACGGCGGGCGTTCTAATGGTTCCATTAGGACTCATACGACACCCCGGCGAAATTTCCACGGAAGACTGGCTGATCTCAGGACACTTCGGCCGGGTGGCCGGGTCGAAATCGGCCTTGAAAGCCCAGGGAAACGCCGGCGCGAACCGGGAGCGACCTCGTGTTGATCAACGATTCAGCGTTCACGCGTCGAACGCCCCTTGTCCCGCTGATCGTCGCCGCGGTGGTGGCGATCCTGGCGT
>JBFWRA010000165.1:0-7316 GCA_050249155.1 Isosphaeraceae bacterium
CGGGCGGACCTTCACGACGGCCATGAACACGTTCCCCGAGCTTCCCGACGCCCTGCGCCACAAGGTCACGATCCGGTTGAACCGGGAACTGACCCAGGCGTCGCTGCTGGGAGGTTCGTTTCAGAGCGTGAAGACGGTTGTGGACCAGACCTTCGCCACGGCGGGTCTGACGGGCAAGCCGCTCTCGATCTTTCACAAGGTGGACCATCGAGCGGCGGGGTTCATCTTCACGGCGACCACCAACACCTACACCCCGTACCTGGCCCTGGGCGACGAGGCGTTCGACCCGGCCGACGACCACCGGATCGCCGGCGACAGTTATCAAGAAGTGCTGACAAACTTCCCTTTCGGAAGTCAGATTCTGACCGGGTTGTTCCTGGAGATCGACGTGACGGGCCCGGACGCGCCGAAGGAGTCGTACGAGAGGACGCTCTTCGATCGGATCGGGTACGCCATTCGGAGGAACGGAGGAAGGCCCGACCTGGGACTTGATCCCGAGGGAACGCCCGCGATGATCGACCCCGAGGTGACGACGATCAACGTCTCGGCCGGTCACTACGACGACGCCGCGGTCGAGCGCTACCGGCAAATTCTGGAGAAGCTTCAGGGGAGCGTCGCCGCGCTGCCCAACGGTGGAAATCCATCGGTCGAGGGAGCCGCGCAAAATGCGCTGGTGGGGGTGACCAGCGCGATCATCTTGACGAGGCTGTACGCCAGCGGCTTCGCGACGCTCTCGGACGACTCGACGGAGGGCCTCGCCGAAACGGCGATGGTCAAGGCGTACTTCGTCCGGCCGAGGATCGTCCTTTCCCGGTCGGATATGGACTTGGATACGACCGCGAGAACCGTCAAGACGAAGTACACGTTGGACCTCCGCCGCGACACCATTCGCGCGCTGGCCTTCCCCGGTCAAAACGTGGACGCCGCGCTGGGGTTCAACATGGGCCGGGGGGTGGCCGAGAGCACCGTCGAACGCGACGTCTTTGTCTTGCTGAGCCCCGACCCGAACGTTCAGGCCAGAGCCTTCAGCACCGCGACCGTCTTCGAGGAGGCTCTGGCGCAAGGGGTTCAGATCGTCCAGATCACCAACGGCGCGCTCCTGGACGCCCTGCCCTATTCGGACGAGGCCAAGGGGAGGATCTCCGACGCCATCGCCCGGGGGATGATCGTGATCGCCCCGGAACGCCCCGTCACCGTCCACGGCGAGGCCGAGATCGCCTGGTACGAGGTGGACCCAGTCACCAACGAGACGATCGGAGTCACCGAGGACGGAGGCCACCAGGGGGGGATCGCCGGCTACAGCGCCTTCTTCTTCGCGTTCCTGGGTCAGGCGCTGACGACCATCTTCTACTATGCCGTCGTGCCTTCCGTGTTCATCTGCACCATTGGCGGATCACTGGGCGTCCTCGACTGCATGAAGGAACTGGACAAGTTCCTGAAGAGCCTTCCGAACACGCTGGGTGGGGCCTTGAAGAAGGTCAACGCGGCGGTTTCATTGAAGCTTCAGGGGCTGGTGAACATCTCGGGGCAGTGGTTGCTTCCCATCAATAGTGGCATGGGTAACAACCTGTACAAGTTCAAGATCCGGGTCGACCCGCCCGTCGGCGACCTGCTTTACGCTCCGCCGGCGTCGCCCGAGTTTTCCACCCTGACCTCCACGAACGCCGCGCTGGGCGTCGACGCGATTCCAGACCCGATCCTCTCCATCCCGATCGGCGGGGCGGAAGTCCCCTTGGTCTACAAGGTCGGATTCCGCAACCCGAGCATGACGTCGAGGACCTTCGACCTCATCATGGGTTCGCTGCCCGCGGGCTTCCGGGGCGACACGAGCGTGAGGCGAATCACCGTGCCCGCCGGCGAGGTTGGCGAGGTGGGCATCTGCCTGACCCCCGACGGTGGAATCCCCGCGCCCGGCACGCCGCTCTCGTTCGGGATCAGCGTCAGGGCGGTCGACGACCCGACCCTTCAGGGGTCCACGACCGAGACGTTCCTGATGCCGGAGGTTCGCGCGGTGAACCTCAGGGCCACGCCCGCCGCGCTCAGTTCCACGCCAGGAGCGCCCACCACGACCACGTTGACGATCCGCAACGCGGGCAACGTGCCGGTCACCGTCAGTCCCTCGGTCCTGGCCACGGCGGGTTTGACCGTGCAAGGGTTCCTCGGCGTCACCCTGGACCCAGGTCAATCGGTCGAACAGGTGATCACGTTCACGCCTGACGCCGCGACGCCGCTGAACACGGGATTGACCGCCACGCTGACCGCGAACTTCGGGACGACGGGCACGCCACTGTCCCAGGTGGTCGTGGTGCCCTTGCGCGTCGAGGCCCCGGGCGCGACGGCGATTCGGAACGCCTCTCAATCCGCCTTCGCGCTGGGGAGGTCCGACCTTTCACAACAACTGGGGAACCTGAGCACGGCGTTGACGATGCTGGTCCAAACCCCCAGCGACGTCGTGGCGAAGGCGAAGGCGCTGGCCTCGATCGACACCATCGTCAACTCACTGAACGGCGACCCGACGCTCGGCTCGGTCGCCGCGAACCTCGCCGCCCCCAGGGCGGCGCTGGCGGCGGCGGCGACCTCCGCCCAGATCCAGGCCGCGGTGACTCAGCTTGGCAACGTGCTGGACACGTTGGCCACGCTTCTGAACGCGCTCGGCCAGCACCGGTTCGAAGCGCAATTCTCCATGAACACGGTGACCGCGCAGGTCGGCGCGGGTTCGGACTTCGAACTCTTCCTTCGCAACCGGGGCACACGGTCCACGACCTACGATTTCTCGATTGAAGGGCTCCCCGCCGACGTGACCGCCACGCTCTCGGTCAATTCGATCACGCTCGATCCCGACCAGTTCACGCCGTCCTCGGGCGTGCCCACGGTGAAGGTGACTGTCACCCCGAACATCATGAGTCGGCTGGAAGCGTTCAGTTTCAAGCTGATCGTGACGCCGAGGGAAGCCCCGACGCTGCGGCAAGAGGTCGTGGGCAGCCTCACGCCCCGAGCCGAGTTCGTCTCAGTCATCGAGGTCCGCCCCGACCAGCCGTTCATCGCGCCTGGCGGGACGGTCCAGATCTCGACGAGGCTCCTGAACGTCGTCAACGAGGCGAGAAACGCGCTGGGACGCTTCGAGGTCAAGGACGCGACGGGAACCACCGTGTTCACGTCCTCACCCAGGCCCGTGACGCTTGGCGTCTTGACCGCGATCACGACCGCCGACCTTGGACCGCTCGATACCACGGGTCTGGCCAGGGGCGATTATCGCCTGCTGGTGACGCTCACCGAGGCGAATGGGACCGCGATCCCTGGCGCGACCGGCGAGGGTCGTCTTTTCGTCGGTTCGCCGGTCTCCGCGGTCGCCACGCTGAACCCCGACAAACTCGCCACCGGCGACGCCACGACGACGACCACGCTGACCGTCGACGCCCACGGAGCCATCGTGGGAAGCCTGGGAGTTCTCTCCACCACGAACCTCCCCTGGTCCGACACGGGGGTGTTCCGGTCCGGCAACCTGTTGTACGCGGCTGGCAACGACGGCATCCACGTCTACGACATTACCGATCCGTCGAACCCGTCTCAGATCCGCGTCGTCGGTTCCAGGGCGTTCCTTCTCCAGGTCCACGGGGACAAGCTCTACGCCCTTCGCAACGGAATGGCCGGATCGAAGCTCTTCATCTATGGATTGACCGATCCGACCAACCCCCAGCTGCTGGGCAGCACACCGGAGATTCCATACAGCAACGCGGTGGCCATGGTCGTCACAGATACGCACGTGTTCTTTTCGATCGTCAGCATCACGTTCTGGCTGGGAAGTTTCGACGTCTTTGGCCAGAGCGGTGGGATCGTCTCCGTCGACGTCAGGAACCCCGCCGCGCCGGCGTTCTCAGGCATCCTATTCAATGAGAACGGGACCACCAACGACGGAATCAACAACGTCGGCGGGATCGATCAGTCCGGTGGTCTATTCAACACCTGGCAGGTGCACCTCGCCAACCCGACGACGCTTCTGGTCGGGGCGAGCACGTCGACCGGAACGAACACGAACGTCGGGGTCGGTCGGGTCCTGGTCGTCGATATCAGCGACCCGACGAACATGACCCTCGTGCGGGACCTGGAGATTCCCGGGACCAAGCAAATCATCGGACTCAGCGCCGAGGGGAACCGGGCCTATCTGACCGGCTCCTCGGGCAACTGGAATGACGGAAACCAGGACCTGGGTTTCCTGGGGAACGTGGTCCTCACGACGCTGGATATCAGCGACCCGAGAAACCCGTCGATCGTCGCGAGCGTCACTCTCGACCGGGCGTCGAGGGGGCTCGGCGGCCTAAACACGATCGGTGGCGGGCGCTACGTTTTCACCAGCCTGGGCGGGGCCAGCGATCCGCCCAGACTGTATCTCATCGACGCGAGCGACCCGACGAATCCCGCCTTGACATTCGTCGACGCTCCCTCGGAGATCCGCACCTTCCACGCCGTGGGGAACCTGATCGTCACCCAGAGCGCCAGCGGCGTGATCATCTACAATATCGGAGCGGGCCAGGGCGTCCCGGCCACGGTGAGTGTCCGCGTTCCCAACGGCACGGGCGTCGGCGTCGTTGCCGGCTCGTTCAACCAGGCCCCCACGCGCGTCATCCCCGGCCCCGACTTCGACACGTTGGAATGGGACCTGGCGTTCGACTCCGCGACCAGGACGCGAACGCTCTCGTGGCAGTCGGCCTTGACCGGCCTCCAGTCCGGCGAGTCGAGGACCGTGGTGCTCGGCGGCGACGTCTCGTTCAACGCGCTGGGGGGTTCGGGTGAGGTCGGGCTTCCCGCGTTGAACGCGGCGGTCGAGCAAATCCTCGGGCTCGATCCGCCGAGCAGGACCGTCGCCCCGGGCGAATCGGCCCATTACAACCTGATCGTGAGAAATCCGACCGCCTCCGACGTGACGTACGCCATGGCCTTGCTCGGAGTCCCGACGTCCTGGTCGAACTTGCCCGCGTCGGTGTTCGTCCAGGCGGGAGGCGAGACCACGGTGGACCTGATCCTGACCTCGGAGGCACTCTCGGCGCTGGGCGTTTACGGCTTCGTGGTCTCGGCCGCGGCTCCTGGGGGCGCGTACGGCACGGTCAAAGGTTCGCTGAGTCTGGCGGGCACTCCGGTCTTCCCGAACTCGGACTCCAGGGGAATTGTGATTGGACTCTCCCCCTTGTCGATCGAGGTGGGCCCCGGCCAGCCCGCGAGGTACCGGGTTCGCCTGACCAACGTCGGTAGCGTCATCGACACGTTCAACCTCGCGCTGACGTTGCCCCCCCATCTGACGGGGGGCCTCGCCCAGGACGCGGTGACCCTCTCGCCAGGGGCGGGCAACTATCGCGAGGTCATCTTGACGCTTCGATCGTCCACCAGTCAAACGCCCGGGGATTTCGGGTTTGGCCTCACGGCGACGTCCGCCGCCGTTCCCGAGGTGACCGCCATGACCCAAGGTGTGGTGACCATCCCCGCCAGGGGCGTACGCGTGGCGCTCGACAAGGCCCCGGGCCCTCCCAGCGCCTACCTGTTGACGGTGACCAACACCGGCCAATCGATCGATACGTTCGACCTGGCGCTCGCGGGACCCGCGGGACTCGTGTCGACGATCGCGTCGCCGATGGTCACGCTGAACCCCGGCGAGTCTCGACAGATCGACGTGACACTCGGCGACCTGGGATTCGCCTTACCAGGCGGCGTCCTGCTCGTGGGCTCCGCGACTGCTCAAAACGCCTCCGCGATCAGAGATAGCGCCACGGCCTCGATCGAGGTCGCCCCGCGGTCGGGGCTCGACGCGACCCTGAGTCCCCCCTCGAAGACCCTCCCCGCCCCAGGCGCGACCAGGTTCCTGATCATGGTTGAGAACCTGGGCAACGTCGAGGATCAGTACATGGCCGAGGTGGTCGCCACCCGAGGAGCCATCCAGGGCGCGTTGGTCCGCGGCGATCGCACCACGGCGAGTTCCGTGCCGTTGTTCATCCTGCCCGGATTGTCGTCCGGCGTGCTGACCCTCAACGCGCTGATGGGCGTTTCGGGCAAAGGGGAGATCGACGTTCGGATTCGATCATTGCTTGATCCATCGCGCTCGAGGATCGTGACGGCGTCGTTGACGGCCGGCTCCCTCGCGACCTCCATCCGTGTGGAGGCCCCGCCGACGGTCGCCGAGAGCGCGGACGTCACCCTGTCGGCGATCGTGACCTTGCCGCCCGGCGTCACCGCGACGGTCGGCCGGGTGACGTTCACTGTCGACGGCGTCGATCGCGGGACGGTGCCGCTCTCGGTCGTGAACGGTCAGGCTCGCGCGTCGCTGACGATCAATGGCTTGCCCGCGGGCCCGCACACGATCAGCGCCCGGTTCGGCGACGATCCCGCGATCGAACCGAGCGCGTCGAGTCCGGTCGCGCTCAACGTCTTGGCCGTGGGCGGTCCCCGATTGATCGCCGTCCGCCGATTTGGGGTCCACCTGACGCCGACCACGCTGGTGCTCAGCTTCGATCGACCGCTGGACGCATGGCGCGCCTCGAATTTGGTCAATTACCGACTCGTCGACTTCAGAGGTCGTCACGTCGCGATACGATCCGCGACCTACGACCCCGCGACCCAGTCGGTGACGCTTCGCCCCGCGGCGCTGCTCAGCCTTCATCAGCGCTACCACCTGACCGTGAACGGGACCACGCCGGAAGCGCTCACCGACCTGGCGGGCCGTTGGCTGGACGGCGACGGCGACGGTCGAGCCGGCGGCGACGCGACCGTGGCGATCGATCAATCGACCCTGGGCGGAAGCCATCCCGTGGCGACGCCCCGGCCGTCGCACACACCAACGCCCCGGCCGTCGCACACGCCGACGCCCCGGCCGTCGCACACGCCGACGTTCGGGCCGATTCACACGACCACTCGTCGCTTCACCCACACGACGTACCAAAAAACCACACCGAACGTGGTCCTGCCCACGTCCTGGCGCTCCCCTCGGATCTTCGGATCGTCGAACCCCACGAAGCACTGGTCGAGGCGACGCTGACCCGTGTGGCGTGATGGAATGATGGGGGGACCGTGCCTGGCCTCGAGCGACGTCCGCGACGACGGGATCGAATCCCGGCGTCGCGGACGTTTGTCAAGTGTGAGGGGCGATTCTGGAATCCGCGTTGAGCGAGGTCGACTCGGACACGGCGGGCGTCGCGGACGGAGGGCTCCACTCAGGGGACCAGATCCGAGATCTGGATCGAGCGCGCAAGCACGACCAGATATCGCGGGTGGTTTCTCCCAAAGCGATGGCGAGCGTGCCAGAGCGCCGAGGCGAGGGCGATCAACAAATC
>JBFWRA010000166.1:0-7308 GCA_050249155.1 Isosphaeraceae bacterium
CTGTTCGTGCTCTCCCTGAAATGGCTGAGTTCGCCGGCGACCGCCAAGCGGGGCGTTCGCGCCGGCGAGATCGGGATGTTCCTGGCGATCCTGGGAACGCTCCTGCATCGCGAGGTGATCGAGTATCGCTGGGTGGTCGTCGGGCTGGTCCTGGGGACGATCATCGGCGTCCCGCTGGGTCTGGTGCGGATGACCGCCGTGCCCCAGCGAACGGCCCTGAGCCACGCCTTCGGAGCGCTTTGCGTGACCCTCGTGGGCGTGTCCGAATTCTACCTCCACGGCATGGACTCGCCTCGGTTGATACTGGCGATCCTTTGCTCCGAGGTCATCCTGGGGGCGTTGACGTTCACGGGCAGCCTGATGGCCGCGGGCAAGCTTCAGGAGATCCTGCCACAACGGCCGATCACCTATCAGGGGCAGAATTACGTCAACCTCGGATTACTCGCGGTGACGGTCGTGATCGCCGGGTTCCTGGTCGCCGATCCGTCGAGGACCTGGCTCTTCCCCCTGATCGTGCTGTTTCCCCTGATCTTCGGGGTGATGATGATCATCCCCATCGGCGGGGCGGACATGCCGACGGTGATCTCGCTGATGAATTCGTACGCCGGACTCTCGGCCGCGGCGATGGGGTTCGTGCTCGACAGCAAACTGCTCATCGTCGCCGGGGCGCTTGACGGCGCTTCCGGATTCATCCTCTCCGTGAACATGTCCAAGGCGATGAACCGGTCGTTCGCGAACGTCCTGTTCGGAGCGTTCGGGCAAGACCAGACGGCCGTCGCCGGCGGGTCGGCGATGGCCGCCCCGGTGAAGAGCGCCTCGGCGGAGGAAGCCGCCGCGATCCTCGGCGCCGCGGGCAAGGTCGTGATCGTGCCGGGCTACGGCATGGCCGTCGCGCAGGCCCAGCACAAGGTGAGGGAACTCTACGACGCCCTCTCCAAGCGAGGAGTCGACGTCACCTTCGGCATCCACCCGGTCGCCGGTCGAATGCCTGGACATATGAACGTATTGCTGGCTGAGTCCGACGTCCCGTACGACAAACTCATTGAAATGGAGGAGGTCAACGGCGACATGCCGCAAACCGACGTCGCGCTGGTCATCGGCGCCAACGACGTCACGAACCCCGCGGCGCGTGACGACCCGTCGAGCCCGATTTACGGAATGCCCATCCTGAACGTCGACAAGGCGAGGGCGGTGATGGTGATCAAGCGGGGAATGAGTCCTGGATTCGCGGGCATTGAAAACCCGCTGTACACCCTGGACCAAACGCTCATGCTCTTCGGCGACGCGCGCTCGTTCGTGAGCGAGATCGTCCGGGAACTGGCCGACGGCCACGTCTGAATCGCCGCGAGGGTCGGCCCAGGCTCAACCTGGCCCGACCCCGCTCCGCCGCCACGTTCACCCGAGAGGCCCGCGATGCTCACACTCACGCTCTTGACAGGATTGATCGTCACGGCCCAGACCCCTCGGGCCCTCGCCGATCCGCCCGCGACCCCGACCACGTCCACCACCGGGACGTGGACCCCACTGTTCAACGGCCGCGATCTCGACGGCTGGTACACCTTTCTGCAAAAACATGGAAAGGACCGCGACCCCGACGGCGTGATCACCATCGAAAATGGGGCGATCCATCTTTACAAGAACACCCCTGACGGCCAGACCGTGGTCATGGGTTATATCGCCACCGAGCGGGAATACGGCGATTACCACCTGCGATTCCAGTACCGCTGGGGCCAGAAGAAGTTCGCCCCGCGCCTCGCCTTGAAGCGAGACGCCGGCCTCTACTACCACATCACCGGCCCCGACGCCGTCTGGCCGCGCGCCCTTCAGTTCCAGGTCGAGCAGACCAACGTCGGCGACCTGATCGCCCTGTACGGAATGCAGCTCGACTCGTGGGTCGACCCGACCACGCGCGACGCCCCGACGCCTACTTTCCTGGGCCCGGAGCGCGGCGGCCAGCCCCGCGTGCTCGGTGGCAAGGGAATCGCCTATCAGAAGCATCTCGCGGGCGACTGGGAAAAAGAAGGCTGGAACACCGCCGAGATCATCGCGAGGGGCGACGCGACGACCCATATCCTCAACGGCGTGATCGTGAACCAGGGCCAGGGCATCCGGTTCGTCGATCCGGAGAAACCCGGTCCCGCGAGGCCGTTGACCAAAGGCCGGATCGCCCTGGAGATCGAGGCGGCCGAGATCCACTTTCGGAACGTCGAAATCAAACGTCTCGACGTCGAACGCCCGTCGCGAGGAGACCGACGATGAGCCCTCGATGGAGAATTGGCGGACCGCTCCTGACGCTCCTGGCCCTTGCCACGGCGACCGAGCCTCGCGCCTCGGAATTGAAGGCCGGCGCGGCGGCGGTCCCGTTGGAAGCGACCGACGCCATGGTGATCGGCGGCGGAATTGGCCCCGGCCACGCGGTCGGCCAGGAAGGAGAGCTGCGCGCGTCGGCCCTGGTGGTCGAGGCTGTCGATGGCTCGAGGATTTGTCTGGTGGAATGCGACGTCCTGATGGTCGGCCGCGACGTCCTCGACGTGGCCGCGCGACGGATCTCGGAGGCGACCGGTATTCCGTTCGACCACATCCTGATCAACGCCACGCACACCCACCACGCGCCCACGACCGTGACCGTGCACGGCTACCAGCGCGAGGAGGCGTTCACCAAACAGGTCGGTGAAAAGGCCGTGGAGGCGGCTGTGGCCGCGAACGCCAGGCGCGGGCCCGCGACGTTCCGGTTCCGCCGGGGCGAGGAGTCGTCGGTGGGTAAGAACAGCCGCCTGCTCCTCGCCGACGGCACGATCTTCTGGGTGGGCTCACGCACCGACGCCATCCGACCCACGGGGCCGTTCGACCCCGACTTGCCGGTCCTCGCCTTCGTTCGGCCCGACGGCAAGCCCGAGGCCGTGCTCTTCAACCACTCCACGCACACCATCGGCACGCTCAAGCCGGGCGTTCGGTCACCGAGCTTTTACGGCCTGGCCGCGCAAGCGCTCGAGAAGGAGAGGGGAGGCACGTTTCTCTTCTTCGAAGGGGCGTCGGGCTCGACCCACAACCTCGACGTCGCGACGCCGGAAGCCGTCGAACGGATCAAGGCCGCCGTGGCCGACGCGCTCGACCGGGCCACGCCGCGGCCGGTCGCGCGCGTTCTCGGCAAGCGCAAGGCGCTGACGGTCAAGGTCCGTCGGTTCGACGAGGCGGCCGAGGACGCGGCGGTGGTCGCCTATTGCACCAAGAGACAGCCATCGCCTCACCACGAGAAGACGATCGCGATCTTCCGAGCGATGCGCCAGACGCTCGCGCCACTGCGGGGTCAAACACGCGAGACGTGGGTCCAGGCGATCGTCGTGGGCGACGTCGCCCTGGTCGGCGTGCCCGCCGAATTCTTCACCACGCTCGGCCAGGAGATCAAGCGGCGCTCCCCCTATCGCGACACCTTCGTCTTCGAACTCGCCAACGACTACGTCGGCTACGTCCCCGACGCCCGCGCGTTCGACCGCGGCGGTTACCAGGTCTGGACGGGGCTCCACAGCTTCCTGGAAAAGGGCACGGGCGAAACGATGGTCGACGCGGCCGTGGAACTCCTCGACCAGCTTCACGACCAATCCAACCCTCCGCGCCGACCTCCGTCCTCGAAGTCCGCCACGATTCGGTCCCAATAATTGCTAGAACATGACCAAATATGTATAATAACGCTTGACGCGATCGAGCCGCGCGTGTCCAACGCGGACCTGCTCACCGTCGATCCTCGCTCCTCACGCGTTGACGACGCGAGCCCCGCCGACGTTCTTGACCCGGCGGAGCGACCCCCGGGTGTCGACGACGAGTTTGGCGTGGTGCGACACCAGTTCCCAGTCGAACAGCCGGTGGTCGGTGGCCACCAGCACGCAGTCCGACGCGGCCAGCGACTCCGCGGTCAGCGGCACGCTCGACTTCCGGATCGATCGCCCACGAAACGGCGGGAGCGTGGGAACGTGCGGGTCGCTGTAGCTCACCTCCGCGCCGCGCTCCTCCAGGAGCTCCATCAGTTCCACCGCCGGGCTCTCGCGACAATCGTCCACGTCCGGCTTGTACGCCGCTCCCAGGACCAACACCGCGCTCCCCTTTAGCGCCTTGCCCTCGTCGTTGAGCACCGAGACGACCCGGTCGACCACGTACCGAGGCATCGCCGAGTTGACCTCGCCGGCCAGTTCGATGAACCGCGTGTGGACGTCGTGCGCCCTGGCCGCCCAGGTCAAGTAGTAGGGATCGATCGGAATGCAATGTCCTCCCAACCCCGGGCCTGGGTAAAACGCCTGGAACCCGAACGGCTTGGTCCTGGCCGCGTCGATCACCTCCCAGACGTCCACGCCCATGCGCTGGAAGACCACCTTGAGCTCGTTGACCAGCGCGATGTTCACGGCCCGGTAGGTGTTCTCCAGGATTTTGCAGGCTTCGGCGACCTCGCACGACGACACGCCGACGACCTCGGGAACGACCGAGCCGTAAAGGGCCCTGGCCAGTTCGGCGGAGGGCGCGTCGAAGCCGCCGACCACCTTGGGGATGTTGGCGGCGGAATACCTCGGGTTTCCTGGGTCCTCGCGTTCGGGGCTATAAGCCAGGAAGAAGTCGCGACCGGCGCGAAGTCCGCTGGCTTCAAGTTCGGGCAGGAGGACGTCGCGGGTCGTGCCGGGATAGGTGGTGCTTTCCAGGACGATCAACTGGCCGGGCCGGAGGTGCCGCGCGATGGTCCGCCCCGTCAGGATGACGGCGGACAGGTCGGGCTCGCGATGGGAGCCCAGGGGCGTTGGGACGCAGATCAGGACGGCGTCGCACTCGGCCAGCCTGGCGAAGTCGGCGGAGGCGGCGAAGCGGTCGTCACGCCGCATCGCCGCGACGCGTTCCGAGGCGATATGTCCGATGTAGCTTCGCCCCTCCTGGAGTGATTGGACCTTCGCGGCGTCGACGTCCAGTCCGGTCACGCGGAAGCCCTTGCCGGCGAAGAGTTCGACCAGGGGGAGGCCGACGTAGCCCAGCCCGATCACGCCGACCCTGGCGTCGCGGTCGTCGATCCGGCGGCGGAGTCGCGCGTGGAGGTCGGTCGCGGACATGGGCATGGTTGATTCGTCAGTGTTGATAGATGAAGTCATCGAGATGATCGCGGAAGGGTCCGGCGGACGTGCCGTGCCGCGTGTCGTGGACGCGAACACATGTGCCGAGTCGAGATTGATTCACGAACGTTGAGGCGATTCAAAACGGCGCGGCGACGCGAGGGCTGGTTTCAAGGATCGAATCAGATCGACTCAAGGCACGGAACGCGCCGCCGTCAAATTCGACGACCGTCAACCCGTGGCCGTGTTCGGCACGACAATCAATCTAGGAAACGCCTTGATCGACGTCAATCACAGGGTCGGCTACGCCCCCGATTCGTCGGTGTTCGCGAGGAGTACGTCCCCACGACCCACGCGATACCCGGACCCGCTCGATGCCGTGCGGGACGAAACGCATGCCCGGGGAGCGCGGTTGAGTCGCGTCGCGTCGCCCGTGAAGGACGCGGAGTCCGACGTGAGAACCGGCACGACCCGCGCAATGGGAAACGTGAAAACATAACCCGCGTTATCGGACGATTCCCTGGCCAACGTCGAAATGGCGACCGCCGAGGTCGCTCCCTCGAACGTTTGGACGACGACTCTCAGGGAACGGCTTTCGGAGGCGTTTGACGTTCTCCAACGCTCAGGCTGTACGGGAAGTTCTCGAAGGGGACTTTCAGGGCCGTGATCGTGTAATTCCATTCTCCCGCGGGGGCGTCCTCGGCCTCCACGATCAGCGGGACGTCGGTCTCCTTCTCGAAGGTCTGGCCCGTGGGCGCGATCAGGGTCAGCTTGAGCCGGGCGCCGCCGCCGGGGAACGTCAGGGCGAACCGGACCGCTCCCTCCTTCTCGGCTTGATAGGTCCTGGTCACCGAGGGGGCCCCGGCTGAGTGACTGACCAGGCTTCGCTTCGTCGGCGGGAATCCGCCGCTGAGCATCGATTTCTCGGCGGCCTCTTGCTCCTGGGCCGTGACCGCGGAGAAGACCAGGTACTTCAGGAGCTCGAGTTCCTGCCTGCTGTTCTGCTCCTCGTTGTGGAACGAGGTGAAGATCACCTGCCCCTTCCCCTCGGGGAATTTGACCAGCAGCGGCGCGTTGACTTCCTGGCCATTGGTGGCCCGGTAGTTCCCCCGCAGGTATTCGACGACGTCCTTGCCCTGGAAGTGGGCGGTCTGCCAACCGACGTCGTTGAATCTCAAGGGGAGTGATTCACCCAGCAGTTCGCTCAACCCTGGGTCGACCACCCGCGCGATGACTTGCTGGCCAGAGTCGCCGTCAAGGTCCTCCGTCAGGGCGTCTCGCAACGCGTTGAGCTGATTCTGAAGCGCGAGGTTCGTGGCCTGGGACTGCGCGATCCGCTTCTTGGATCTCCCCCGTAGCGCCGATTGGATCGACGTTTCCCAATCCTTCAACGCCTCGGCGAGCGCTTTCACGTCGTCGTCGTCGCCGGTCAGGCCCGCGTTGGTCAGGACCTCTCGAACCCGGTTTTCCAGCGCCAGGCCTTCGTTCCTCAGGTCGCCTCGGGTCAGGGGCGACCCCTCGATCGCGGCGTGGAGCCTGGGGAAGTCGCGGGTCAAGTCGGGGCCGAGCGTGAGGCCCTGAAGCATTTCCTTGATCGTGTCGAGCTTGCGAGCCGAGTTGACGACCGTCAACCATTCCCGTTCCAGGGTGTCGATCCTGGGCAAGAGCCCAAGGTTCAGACCCCCGACCCGCTGACGATGCGGGAACCCCCAGAAGAGCACCTCCTTGCGAAGGTCGGAGACGTACAGGGTTCCCCCTCGTCCGACGAATCGGCGGAGGGTCTCGCCGAATCGCTCCACGACGTGGTCGTACGGTTTGCCGTAGCCCAGTCCCGGCCGATTGGCCACCCCCTCCGTGGTTCCCCAGGAACTGGGCCAGCCTTTACACGTCAGGAAAACGATCTCGAAGGGGTCCAGCGATTCGGGATTGAGGAAGTCGTCATCTTGGAGCGTTTGATAGCGATAACCCTCGCCCAGCGAATCCAGCAGCCGGCCGACGTCGTCGTAGCGCGGCGTGGAGACCGCGATTCGTTTGGGGCGACGCGCTCCCATGATCATTCCGGTGTCGATCTCTCGGAACCGGACCCTGCCGGCGACGGGGACCTGCGAAGGCTCGGGCTCATCGGTTACCGGGGCCTGGGCGAGGTCCCCTGGCCTCATGGCGCCGACGGCCAGGGTGAACGGGAAGTTCGCGTAGGGCAGGACCTCGGGGGCCGCCCGGGAGG
>JBFWRA010000167.1:0-7302 GCA_050249155.1 Isosphaeraceae bacterium
GCTCAATCCACGAGATACCTCTCGTCGAAGGCGATCTCGTGTCGTTTGAGAAACGCCCGGTATTCGTCGAGAAACGACATGGTCCGATGGTGATCCTCCTGACTCCTCACATAGCGGCGGACCACCTCGACCTGTGAGCCACTGACCGAGAACGCCCCGTACCCCGCCTGCCAGGCGAACCCCTGGTATTTGGGGTGTCGGCCATGCACCCATCGCGAGGAATTCGCCTTCACCACCCGCACCAGTTCCGCGACGGAAGTCTCGGCGCGGAGTTTCACCAGAAGGTGGGTGTGGTCCGGCATCCCGCCAATCGCGATCAGCGAACCGCCCAGGTTGCGAACGATCCCACCGACGAAGGCGTCCAGTTCCGTCCGCAACGAGGAATCGATCAGGGGCATCCGCCCCTTGGTGCTGAAAACGACGTGAAACACGAGGTGGGTGAGGGTGCTCGCCATCGGGATGGCCTCGACTCCACCGCCCCTGGCGATGTGGCGAGGGAAGGAGGATTCGCGGATGAAGGGCGCTCCGCTCAGATCCGCTCAAACCGGTTCCCAGCGCCCCTGGCGCAGCGTCGCGATCGCGCTGGCGTCGTGGTCGAAGTCGTCGGGATAGTGCGTCAGCCGCATTTTCGAGCGGAGCGGGGCGGGGAGCTGCACCAGCTTCTCATACGGCGTGTGAACGTTCGAGCGTGGCAGGGTCGTGACCTCGTGGACGATCAGGTCGGACGAACTCAGCCAGTCGATCAGGCCGGGGTCGAACGCCGTGTCGGCGCTGAAGCCAAGCACCCGGCCCATCGCCGTGATCCGAAACGCCGTCGTCGGCACGGAATGGAGCGTCCGACGGCACTCGATCGCGAACGGGCCGAAGGACACCGCCCGGTCATAACTCAACGGGGTGATCTCCACGTAATCGCTCAGCGACAGATCGTGTTCGGGCCCTTTCGGCTCGACGCGGACCCCGCGCAAGCTGCCGCCCAGCACCCCCTCGGCCAGTCTCGCGCTTACTTCGGGATGAGCCAGCACCCTCGGCCGCTTTCCCAGCACGTAATGCGAGTAAAACAGGTAGCCCTCGATCCCCGAGACGTGGTCGGCGTGAAGGTGCGTTAGCGCCAGGCCCGAGACCCGGTCAAGGTCGAGCGTCGGAGAGAGCCCCGCCGCGATCGACCCCTCGCGGAGGACCTTGCGAATCGGGTGCGGGCAGTCGATGAGCAGCCAGTCCTCCCCCGCGTTGAGCGCCAGGCAGGTGGTGTGAAACCTGTCGGTGAACGCGTCGCCCACGCCCAGGGGAAGAAGTCGCACGTCGGCCATGATCGGGGTCGCCTCGGGCCTGGCCAAAAGAGGATGGAAGTCCCGGCCGTTCCGTTCAGGCTATTCTATCCGCCAGTCGAGGTTTCCGAGAACCTTGGCGCGGGTAGGGAGCCGCCCGGGGCCCGTCGGACACGGGGCAGCCCCTTGAGACCAGACCCGTCGGCGGCTAATTTGCAGGGGTATCCACCGGCCGACCGCGACGAACGACCGTGCGCGACGGAGTTTCCGTCACGTCGCCTCGCGGACACGGCCTGGGCACACCCCGATTCGAACCGACCAGGAGAACGACCCCATGCGACGTCAATCCTTGATTTCCGCCTTCGCCGCGGGCGCTGTGTGCGCCTGCACGCTCGGGACCGCCACGCTGCAGGCCCAGCATGGCGACGCCCCCATGAGCGACGTCACCAAGGCCATCGCCGTGCTTTATCCCACCAAGGGGAGCGAGGTGGCGGGCGTCGTCACGTTCACCAAGGTGGCCGACGGCGTGAAGGTCGTGGGGCGAATCACCGGCCTGACCCCAGGCAAGCACGGGTTCCACGTCCACGAGTTCGGCGACCCCTCCGACCCCGCCGCCAAATCGGCCGGCGGCCACTTCAACCCCAAGGGAGCGCCCCACGGCGCGCCTGGCTCGGGCAAGCGGCACGTCGGCGACCTCGGCAACATCGAGGCGAACGCCTCGGGCGTGGCCGAGATCGACGTGGTCGACCCCATGCTCAGCTTCCACGGCCCCGCCTCGATCCTCGGCCGCGGCCTGATCGTCCATGAAAAGGCCGACGACCTGACCACCCAGCCCACCGGCGACGCCGGAGGCCGCGTGGCCGTCGCCGTGATCGGCGTGACCAAGGGACAATAGAATCCAGCGGAATCGTTCGAACCCCACGGCGGGATCGCGGAGCGGAGCGATCCCGCCGTGGGGCCCCGCGATCGTGGAGCATGATCGTAGGGTCCGCGATCGCGGACCATTCCCATATAAGAATTGGTCCGCAATAGCGGACCCTACTCAAACGCGGCGCTCACGGACGATCCGGATCCCTTCCCAGGCCGGTAGTTCGCCGTCCGCGCGGGCGACGAGGACCCGCATCACTTGTTCCAAATCCGCCAGTTCCGGCGTGATCCCCGAGGCGTCACGCTCCCGGATGACGTCGAAGCAGGCCACGAGAAAACGGCGATAGGCGTCGACCACGGTCGTGAGATTACAGTCCGGTTCCCAGAGGGCGAGAAGGGGGTAAAAACACCGGGCGCGAGGTCCTCGAATTGAATCGGATTGCATGATTTGATCCAAATATACTATCATATCATGTTGTGCCGAATGAAGATACCGTTCATGTTTGGCAAGAGCGAGATCGCGGGCGCGAGCGAGGGCGAGGTCGCGGGCGAGGGCGAGGTCGCGGGCGAGGGCGAGGGCGAGGGCGAGGGCGCGGGCGCGGGCGAGGTCTAGGGCGAGGGCGAGGGCGAGGTCTAGGGCGTAGGAGAGGGCGGCTGATAATGTAAAAATATATTTATTATTAAATTTATAAACAAGTGAATATAATAAGTAATTCTTGTTGGTATTTCTTGAGTCATTAAAAGGTTCACCCTGTTTCCTCCTCCACTCGTTAAGCCTGACGGTGATTTCTCCGCAGCACTCGCCACGCAGCGTGTGGTCGTTTCCATCCTGGCAAAACGTCATCCACGGCTGTCCCGTTCCACATTCCTCGGGCCGAGGCAGGCGGTGACGCGCCGCGGGGAATCGGTCGTCGAGGAATTCCACGTATCGCTTCACCATCGCCAGGCTCGCCCCGAGGACCGCGTCTTTCGGGTCCGTTTGAAACCAACCCTGGCTCCAGTGGATCGGGACGTGCCCGAACGGGTCTCGTTTCACGAGATCGGACAGCAAGAACGTCTGAAACTCGGCCTGGGTGACCCAACCGCTGATCGCGGTCGTGTCGCTCAGGCGATGGTAATTCGTGTCCTGCTGGTGCAGAAGCCATGCCTCGCCGGCGGGCGAGAAGACGGCCTCGTCGCGCGATCGAAGGGCCTGGTCGATCGCGGCTTCGACCCGCTTCCCAGTGTCTTCGTCGAGTTTGATCTTCTCACCGGAGAGTCGCATCACCAGCGCCAGGGCCGGAGTCGACCCATTGTCGAGCGCGCCGTTGACGAGTGGGCTGGCGTCGGTGACTCGGCTCGCGTAGAGCAACAGGGTCTCCCGCCACCAGCTCTCCGACACCCGCTTTTCCCAGTCAATCGGAGCGGTCTGCGGATTGCTGGCCCATTGGTCCGCGCAAAGATATTCCTGAAAACTCGGGTGGGCGAACGCCCACTCGCCGACCTCGCGTTCGAGCAACAATCCACTGCCCTGCTGAAGCTGTTTCAGGAACGCGAGCGTTCGCTCTCGCCCTGCGCCCACGCCGAGCTTGCGGAGCGGATTGGCGATGACCCTGTCTTCGAGCAATCGCCCGATTTTGATGACTTTGGCGCTGTGCTTCATCATCCAGGTGGCGAGTGTGCGAAGGACTCCCAGTTTTTGCTCAACGGTGTACAGCTCGGTAAACCCACGCTCCTCTCGCCTGCGTCCGAGCAACACTTCGCAGATCCTGGCGTAGAGCTCGCCTCGACTATCGGGCAGGGGACGATCGTCTCGATGAATCATGCAGATCATCGTCAGGAGGAGCGGGTTGCTCGTGAACTCATCGAGCTGGGGATGCTTCCGAAGCGCGGCCAGGAGAGACTGGGCCTTGTTCTCCGCGGCAAGGCGGACCGTCTTGTCGTCCTCGCTTCCAGTTTCGACGACCTCTTTCGCTTGGAACCAATGGAGGATGAAACGCTTGGTTTCGTCGTACGTAAAGGGCTGGACTTCCAGGACCTGGGAACGATCGATCGGCGCGCCCTGGTAACCGGCCGGCCGGGCTGTCACGATCGAGAGATTGTCGCGATACTCCGGGTGTCCGACGATCCCGTCCAGCCAGTTCGCGACTTTTTTCCGTTCCTGGACGTCGGCCACCTCGTCGAGCCCGTCCCAGAGCAGGACGCACTTGCCCGACTTCAGGTGCTTTTCCAACCAGCCCCCGGGGAGTCGCGACGCGATCGCCCTGTTCTCGGAATCGTCGATGAGAGACTTTTCCAGCAATCGCGGGAGCGTGGGGTGTGTCTCCGCCTGTAGTTGGTCATTGACCTTCGACAACTCGATGAAGAACGGGATTCTGGCCCTCATTCGGCGTTGCCGTTGGTGGTTGTTGGCGAAGGTCAGAAGCAACGTGGTCTTGCCGCAGCCGGGTGGCCCAATGGCGACGAGGGCGAAGCCCTCACGCAGGGTACGAAGGTGTTCCCAGATCGGCGCGCGGCCGCGAATCTCACGGGAGACCAGGTTAAGGTGGTCGAGACGTGGGTTGGCACTCACCTTGAGCTCGACGTAAACTTTTTCCAGGTCGAGCCGGTTCGCGAGAATCTGCCCCAGGCCCTTGTCGTTGAACAGGCCATGCTTGGATCGCAACTCGGCGAGATACCGCCGGGTGAAGCTCACGCCCTGGAACCATCGCCCGATCGTGCCCGCGAAGGCGTCCCACCACCGCCCCAGGAGGTCGCCGATCGCCCCGGGAGCGGCCTTGAGCATCCGCGCCGAGCCCTTGACGGCGTCTTTTTCGAGTTCCTTGTAGACTTTGCCAAGGAACACGACGATCGCCGCGCCGACGAGTCCGACGCAGGTGAAGGCCAGTTCGCGGCCTTCGGGCGCGCTGACCTTCACCCCGGAGCGCAGGGCCTGGACCTGGTTGACGAGCCAGGGGGCGTTAACCGCGAGTTGCGAACCCGCGATGCCGACCACCCATTTCCAGCCGTCGGAGCGTCGATTCCGGTCCGTCGGGCCGGCGGGTTCGGTCACGGGGGGACTCCCGGAGAGAAGGGCATCCGCGATTTTGGGTCAAGCGGGCGAGGATCGATGCGACGTCGAGACGTTCACCCGTCACCCTTGCCTTGATGATGCGTCCGTCACGTCGGAAATCATATCCGTGACAGGTGCGTGACGCATCACAAATCGGTTCATTCTGGCGATTCGTCAGGCCTGAACCGAAGGGTTCGCCGGGTGCCCGGGTCAAAGCTCGCGTGACCCGGAATCGCCTTGGACGTTTTGGGGTGGCGACGGATCGACCCGAGGGCTCCCCGAGACGCGAAGCCTTGTGCGACGGACCAGGCGGTTCCGGGTCACGCGAGCTTTGACCCGGGCACCCAGACTCCGGGAACTCATGACTTGATCGCCGGCCTGGACCTATCGCGGACCCTACGCCATTCCTGGCACGGTGGCGGACTGGCCGTTGTCCTTGGGGCCCAGTTGGAGGAGGTAGGGGACGGCCGAATCCGCCCAGGCCTTGGGACCGGGATAGGACCTGGCCTGTTCTCCGAAGCAACTGCGAAGCATCGCCGTGTCGATGATTCCCGGGTTCATGGCCACCGCCGCCATGCCCTTGGGCAGTTCCTCGGCCAGGGCGCGGGTCAGCCCCTCCACGCCCCACTTCGAGGCGCAGTAAGGCGCGACCTCCGCCGAGACCGATCGGCCCCACCCCGAGCTGAAGTTCACCACCACGCCCGTCCCGCGCGTCAGCATCGCCGGCAACACATGCCGGATCACGTGCGCGATCCCCTTCAGATTCACGTCGATCACCCGGTCGAACTCGTCGGACGGCACTTCCCAGAGCCTGGCGTTGCGGTTGATCGTCGCGGCGTTGTTGATGAGGAGGTCGGGCGGCCCGAGCCGTTCGAGGAACCCTTTGGCCCAGGCCCGCACGGCGGGTTCCTCGGTCACGTCCACGACGTGGAATTCGTTGGGAGGCGGGAACGCCTCGCGCAGAGCGGTGACGTCGGCGGTGGTCCGGCCGCAGCCCGCCACCGTGTGACCGGCTCGAACGAACCCCCCGGTCATCGCGCGCCCCAGGCCCCGCGTCGCCCCGGTCACGACCACCACCTTCCCACCCGCCCGATCCTTCCCGTTCGCCATCCGTTCCCTCCTCTCTTCCCGGTCTCGAAACGTCGTCGGAAGACGCCACCATCTGAGCAACCTTGAGTGGATTTCGCAACGTCGCCATCGAGGGGCTTGCCCCGGCGACTGTCGCTCAGTACACTCATGAACGAACGACGGCCTGTGAACGGGCGACCGCTCGTGAACGAAAAGCCGCTTGTGAACGTCAGACCGCCTGATCACATCCGATCAGGCCCGACACGGAGGTCGAGCGGGTCGCGAATCGAACCGACCCGGCCAGGGCAGGGAGGGACCGTCGCGAACGGAACGCATCGCATCGAGGACTCGCCAACCCGCAGGGAGGTCACCCGCCATGCCCGTGTCGATCTCGGCGAACGGACGCTCATCCGCCCGACGCGCCTCTCCACCTCGAACGCGGGCGGACGACGACGCCTCGCGTTCGAAGACCCTCGGACCTTCGATCCGGGAGGTCCGCCTGATCCTGGTCGGGGATACGAGCCCCCCCAGCGCGGCGGGGGACCGGACGTCCCGGTCGGGAAGGGACTATCAGGTCGCCTCGGCGCAGGCCCTGGCGGGGGACGAGCCGGTCGTCTACGCGCATCTGGTCCCCGTGGCGGACGAGCCCTCCGGATCGACTTAATGATTTATTTTCATAATACGAAATTTTAAAGTGAAAGAGCGACCCGGGCACCCTTGGGAATCGATGGTCGGCGGACAAGGTTTTTCCCAGCCTGTTCCTAGACGGCGTTCTCGGTCCTTCACGGCGTTCCTTTTCCCTTCTTCGCGGGATCGGTGTCCCATGCCCGCTCGCCCGATCGCGACGACGACGTTGACCCGCGACCGAGACCCGAGCGATCCCCGCTGGCGGGCCGTCGAACTCGCGCAGCGGGGCCGGCTCATACTCGACGTGACCGCGGCGGACCTGGAGGCGTCGGAGGCCGCCCACGGCGCGTTCCACCCGACGACCTGGCACTTCCGCAACGCCTGGTACGAGGCCAGACGGTCGTGGGACCGGCTCCGCGCCGAGCTGGGCGGAGCGACCCTCGA
>JBFWRA010000168.1:0-7290 GCA_050249155.1 Isosphaeraceae bacterium
TTATAAGATTCCGGTGCCTGGTCCACGTTGGGGTCCATTCAATCGAAGGTGGAAGGGGGAGCGTGAGTTTCCTCGAATAGCCGCGCGGACTGGGGGGGGCAAGCGGTCACCTGACCTGGTCGAGTCACAGGCCAGACGTTCTCAAGGAAATTCGGGCTTGGGTTCGTTTCGTCGTGGGATGTGTTCGCGGCCGCTGGGGAGCCGATTCCCGCCGGCCCGCTCGCCAGGTGCCACCGGGGCGGGTAACATAAGCGACCGACGACTCCGCGGTCGACCTCGATTCGCCGAGTCGAACGTCCGCGCCCACGATCGCGCGGGCTCTGAGGAGCGCATGGCCGCTCGACGATTCCCCACGCCCCCTTGTGGATGAAAACCATGACGATACGAGTGACGCTCGCCTTGATCGCCATGACGCTCGCGGCCGACCTCGCCCGTCCACCCGAGGCGCGCGGGGCCGACTGGGCCCGGGTGACCGAGGACGATCGCGCGATCAGGGTTGAGACCGACCTTCTCGAAGCGGTGATTCCCAAGCGGAACCCCAAGCAGTGGATGACCGGCATCGAGAAGGGTTCGTTCCTCGACAAGAAAACGGGCTTTCGCGAGGCCGGGGACGGCCTGATGGTCATCGACTGGCTGATGGAGGCCGGCAGCGACGAGGCCTGGGCGGACAAGGTCTTCGCGCCCAACGGCGACGGGGTCGGCCGGTACACCTGGTTCGCCAATGAAACCGATCCCGCTCAACGAGAATACGCCCTGATGGCGCATGGGAGCAGCCATCGCAAGCGGATGGTCGAGGGGCCGCAACTCTGCCACCGGATGAAGCCGGTCCAGCCCGCGATCGTCCGCGGCGCGGACTTCGTCGCGATCAAGACCACGTACAAATACGAATACGCCGCGCCGGGTCGTTCGCCAGGCTCGACCTGGACGCAATGGGTCGTCTTCCCCAAAGGGGAGCGATTCTTCGTCCTGATGGATCGAATCGACAGCGTCAACGACTCGGACGAGATGTTCCTCCGCAACGACACGCCGGGCTGCGTGCGTCACGAGAAGGGGGATACGTTCAGTGAGATGTATTTGAGCTATCTGAGCGGCCCGAAGGGCCTGCGCATTCCCTCGAGCGAATTCCTCAGTCCGTTCCCTCCGGACCTCAAGTTCGGATACCGTCGCGACACGCACAAGACCCCCGACCACTTCATCAGGGCCTATCACCTGCGCGACAAGGAGTCGGGCGAGGACGGCCCCTGGCTGGCCGGGCTGACGCTCGAACCCTCCGTCGTGTACGAGGCGTGGTGCAGCCAGCGGCCTGGCGGCATCATCGTGATGATCGAGGAGATCCACGGCAAGCCCGTGAAGGCCGGTGAATCCTTCAGCGCGGCGCACGTCGTCGGCTTCTTCGATTCAATCGAGGAAATGCACAAAGTTTATGATCGTTACAAAGGTCACACCAGGTTGAGCGTCGACCCATCGGGCTGGCGGCTGGTGAAGTAAGGCACGGAGGAACAAGCCGAGAATGACTTCCCGGTGTGTGGAGCGAGCCGAGGGTGCCACGCGGTTCGGTACTCCGAACCCGTGCCGGCGGCCACGGCCAAAACCCACGGGTTCGGGGTACCGAACCGCGTGGTACCCCGATCCATCGAGAAACCGGGATGCAATTCCCGCCTATTCCTGAGTAGGAGCGTCGATGGTCACGCCGCGTCCCTATCGCCCGGAAGACGCCCCGGCGTTGCTCGCGCTGTTTCGCGACACCGTCCGACGGGTCAACGCGCGGGATTACACGACGGAACAAGTCCGCGCCTGGGCGCCCGACCAGATCGACCAGGAAACCTGGGCGGGCCGGTTCGCCGGGAAGACGATCCTGGTGGCCGAGGACGCGGAATCGGGGCGTCCATTGGGATTCGCGGACCTGGAGCCGGACGGACATATCGACCGATTCTTCGTCTCGGCGGACCACCAGCGACGTGGCGTCGGCGCGTCGTTGCTGGCGGCGCTGGTGGCGGAGGCCCGAACCGCCGGCCTGGGTCGGCTCTCGGTCGAGGCGAGCGTCACGGCGCGACCCTTCTTCGAAGCGCAAGGGTTCGTCGTCCTCGCGGAACAATCGGTTCTCGTGCGTGACGTGAAGCTTGTCAATTTCCGAATGGAACGTGATCTCAACCGATGAGCCGGGGCTTCGAAGTCGCCTCGTCATTGTGAGCGTCCTCGTTGGGAGGTGATTCCTTGGCCGACGCGCCCCAGTCCGAGCCAATCCGCTACGCCGTCGAGCCCGACCTCTCGGCGGAAGAATTCAACGACCTGCTCCACCGCTCGACGCTGGCCGAGCGACGCCCGGTCGACGACCTTCGGACGATCAACGGAATGCTTCGCCAGGCCGGGGTGATCGTGACCGCCAGGAATGACCAGGAACTGCTCGTCGGAGTCTCCCGAGCGATCACGGATTTTCACTATTGTACCTATTTGTCCGACCTGGCCGTCGACGTGGCGTACCAGAGGCGCGGGATCGGCCGGGAGTTGATCCGGCGAACGCGCGAGGCCGCCGGCCGACGGACGTCGCTCATCTTGCTGGCTGCCCCGAAGGCGCGGAGGTATTACCCGCGCATCGGCATGCGATATCATGACTCGTGCTGGGTCTTCGACCCCGACCGCCGGCCGGAGTGACCCGCGACGCCGGGGCGACCGGCCGGGTGGACAGGACGAGAATTGGGGGAATGCTCATGGATTTCGTGTGGTTCTTGTTGATCGGGCTCGCCGCCGGCTGGCTGGCGGGGCGGGTGATGAAGGGGGGCGGAGCCGGCCTGGTCGGCGACCTGGTCGTCGGAGTCGTGGGGGCGATCCTGGGTGGATTGCTTTTCGGATTGTTGGGCCTGAAGGCGACCGGACTGGTCGGGAGTCTGGTCACCGCGACCGTCGGCGCGATCGTATTCATCGCGTTGCTCCGGGCGATCCAGCGTTAGAACGAGTTCTCCCGCGGCGGAACCGTTCGGAACTCCTTGAGGAAAATCGCGGCCCGATTGGAGAATTTGGTAACCGCAACCCTCCCAATCCGCACTTCTGATCAAGAACCGGCGTCGCGCCGGGCTTCCACCGGAATGAGTGCGTGAGACGATCGATCCCGCGGGCGGGTCCGGTCGGTCCGCGCGCCCAGCCGGTTGACACCTCCTCAACACGAAACGAACGCGAACGCTCGATGAAATGCATCCTTTTTTGAATTGATGCGCGGGAGGTTCTTCGATGACGATGAAAGTCGAGGGCGGGCGCGTGAGGCGCTCGCTGGTCGTTCGTCGACCGAGTTTGGGTGGCCGATCGCGGACGTTCGGCGTGGCCATCGGGTTGTTGGTCGCTCTGTCGGTGAGCCCGAGGTCCGCCCTGGGAGACTCGATTCCCGCGGCCGTCCTCGATCCGACGCTCCAGGTCGGAACGTTCGTCAACTCCGGTCTGACTCAGCCGATCGGGATCCTGTTTCTCGGAAGCGTCAATGACGCCCTGGTGCTGGAGAAAGCCTCGGGGCAGATCAAGCGGGTGATCAACGGCGTGGTGCAGGCCGCCCCGGTGCTGGACCTGGCGGTGAACTCGGCCTCGGAGCGCGGGCTGCTCAGCGCGGCGTTCCACCCCAATTTCCCGACCACCCCTCATGTGTTTGTGCGCTGGACCGAGAGTTCCACCGGGACGGATACGAACGTCACCGCGAATGTGCCGCTTCTAGGCAACCGGGTCGACCGGTTCATCTGGAACCCGATCGCCGGCACGCTGACCTTCGATCAGAACGTGGTGATGCTTCGGGCGAGGCAGACCGACAACGTTCAAGTACCCGGGCAGGCGCCCACCAGCGTCAACGCCAACGAGAATGGAAACCACAACGGCGGCGTGATCCGTTTCGGCCCCGATGGAAAACTCTATATCTACATGGGTGACCTGGGCAGGCGTGGCTGGATGCAGAACCTGGCCAACGGGCCGTTTCTGTCTCCTCCGCTGGTGGACGACACCTTCGGCGGCCCCGCGCCCGACTCCGCGCACCTCACCGGGGTGATGCTTCGCATCAACGAGGACGGGACCGCGCCTCCGGACAATCCCTTCTTCGCTCATGGCGCGGGAATCGGTGGCGAGGTCGGCGCGAACGTCCAGAAGATTTTCGCCTACGGATTCCGCAACGGCTTCGGCATGGCGTTCGACCCCGCCTCGGGGTGGCTCTGGGAGACCGAGAACGCCGACGACGCCTATAGCGAAGTCAACCGGGTCATCCCCGGAATGAACGGGGGCTGGGTCCAGGTCGCCGGGCCGATCAGCCGGTTCCCCGACTTCAAGTTCATTGAGACCACCCAGTTCGGTCGGGCGTTGCAGCAGGTCCGGTTCCCACCGACCCGGCTCCCATACACCTCGGGGCTGGCGGCTAGCAAACTGGTCATGCTCCCGGGAGCGACGTATGTCGATCCGAACCTGAGCTGGCGGTACGAGATCGGCCCGTCGGGCACGACGTTCGTGGTCGGCGACGCCCTGGGCCCCGCGTACGCCGGCACGATGTGGTTTGGCTCGGCGAGGAGCTTCGCGCAGGTTGGCGGCAACGGCGGGTCGCTCTACCGGCTCAAGTTGACCGCGAACCGGCTGGATCTCGACCTCAGCGCCGATCCCAAACTGGCCGACCGGGTGGCGGACAACCTCTTCCGCGCTCAGAAATTCGACGGGACCGAGAGCGAGACCCTCAAGATTGGACAGGGCTTCGGCACGACCACCGACATCGTCCAGGGGCCCGACGGCAACCTCTACGTCGTCTCGCTGACCGACAACACGATCCGCGTGATTCGCAAGGCTCCTTGAACCGCTTTCATCCCTGAGATAAACAGGAGTGGTCTGGTGAAATCATTTCGAATGACGCGGCGCTGGAGCGCCGCCGCGATCCTGGCCTTGACGTTCTCAACCTCGGGCGCTCGAGCGGACCTCGTCACCAACGGCGGCTTCGAATTCGGATTGAGCGGCTGGACGCGCGAGGATCAGCTTGGGAGCGAGGGCTCGTTCCTGTTGCAGACCGGCGTGAGTAGCCCGGTCAACGGGTTCCCGGTTCCCGCCCCACCCGAGGGCACCCGGGCGGCGATGACCGACGCCCAGGGACCAGGCTCCCACGTCATGTACCAGGATATCGTCATCCCGGTCGGAGCGACGCTCTATTATCTTCAGTTCAAACTCCACGTGAACAATCAAGCCGGCGTGTTCTTCGTGCCGGGGACCGCGGGGCTGGACTTCGCCACCCCCGCGCTGAACCAGCAGGCCAGGGTCGACCTGCTCCGTCAGGGGGCCGGGGCCTTCAGCGTGGCGGCGGCCGACGTCGTATTCAACGCGTTCCGAACGAACGTTGGAGACACGTTCGGCAACAACTACTTCGACGTGATCCGGGTGGTCGACCTGACCGGCCTGGGCGGCCAGACGCTTCGCCTTCGATTCGCCGAGGTCGACAACGTCGCTCCGTTCAACTTCGGCGTCGACTCCGTGAGTCTCAGCGCCGTCCCCGAGCCTTCGCCCATCGCGCTGAGTGTGATCGGGGCGGGCCTCGTCGTCTTGACGCGATGGCGCGCGAGCCGAAAGTCGGCGGATTGAGCCGACGCGCTCGTTAGCGCGCCGAGAGTTTGGGCCAATCGATCTCGACCCCCTGCCCTGTCAGTGACGCCTGGAACGCCTTCAGACGATTCGGCGTGTTTCGGATGGCGCGGGGGGTCCGCTTGACGTCGAGGGCGAAGGCGGCCAGCGCCCCCGCGGCCTCACCGATCGCCCACTCGACCGGGTGGAGCCGGTAGCACCCGTTGGTCACGTGGGTCACACCCAGGTTCTTGCAGGCGGGAATCAGGTTCTCGACCCGTTGGGGGATCAAGGCTCCCAGGGGGATCTGAAACGGAAGCGAACTGACGTCGATATAATTATTTCCCCCCGTGCTGGGATGAAGGTCGATTCGGTAGCTCCCGATCCCGACGGCATCGGGAAACGGCTCGGCGGTGGCGTCGTCCCGGCCGGTCGCCTCGCGACGGGCCTCGGTGCCGACGTGCTTTTCCAGCACGGTGAACTCCGCCCTGATGCGCCTGGATTCGCGAATGTAAGGGGCCTTGGCCAGACCGTCCGAGGTGCCCACCAGGTCGGGGCGAAGCTTGAGCCCTTTCCAGCCGGTGCCGCCGTCGGGCCTGGGGGCCTCGGTCTGGAGCCAGTAAAGCAGCGAGAGGCTGAGTTGCTTCGCCCGCGCGAGATGCCGGTCGGCTTCTTCCCGCGAGACGCCGACGAGGTTGCCGAGTAGATAGTCGTTCTGCGGCCAGTTCACCAGACTGACGGCTCCTGGATAAGCGCCTGGCAGAAAGTTCGACGGGTCGATGAGTCGTCGATAAAGCCACCAGCCTGGACCGTTTCCGGTCGGGTCGAAGGAGAGCGTCCTGGGCTTCAGGGTCGCCGGGGCGGAGTAGGTCAACGAGAGCAGCTTGCCTGGCCAGGCGGGCGTGATCTCGGGAACGTAATCGCGCCAGAAGGCGTACTCCTCGGGTCGGTCGATCGTGTGGTCCTCGCCCTCGCGGTGGTCGATCGCGAAGCAGCGGGTGAACGCTTGCTGGTTGTCGGGCTGGTAAGCCTCGGGCGCGTGGCGGTCCCCCGTTTCCGCTTTGGGCTCGAACCCGACCACGAACTCGACGCCAGCCAACGGAAGCAGGTCGCCGGTCTCGGTCGCGTCGAGGAAATACTGGCCGATGAGCGCGCGGTCGTCGCCGCTCCGAAGATCCTTCACCGTGACGGAACGGACCCGGTCCGCGTCCGCGTCGGCCCTCGTCGGCTCGTGTTCCAGCAGGACGGTCAGTCGTCCCGACGAGGCGTAAGGGGCGAGCATTCCGGTGAGCGCCGCCAGCGCGACTATGGGCTCGTGGCAGAGCCTCGACACGCTGCCGTTACCCGGGTTGAGCGTCGGGTTGGCCATCGCCTGGGCGGTCAACGGATAGTGGTGGCGGTAATAATCGCGGATCGCTCGGCGAAGCGCGAAGTACGAGGCGTTGCCACCGAATTTCTCGATCCAGGGATGTTCATCCGGAGGCACGGCCTGCGAGGTGAGCTGGCCGCCGATCCAGTCCGTGGGCTCGGTCAAGACGACCGACTTGCCGTTTCGCAAGGCCGCCAGCGCCGCGGCGCAACCGCCAAGCCCCCCCCCGACGATCACCACGTCGGCCTGGATCTCGCGCGCCTTGATCGTCGCGGAGGCCGCCGCCGAGGCGATTCCCGTCAGTGGCGACCCCGCTCTGGCGGAAGCCCCGAGCAATCCCCAAAGACCCGCCCCACACCCTT
>JBFWRA010000169.1:0-7266 GCA_050249155.1 Isosphaeraceae bacterium
GGCATTAGCAGTCTACCACAACCTGGGGCCCGGTCCATCGTTGGCCTGCCAAGACGGCGCGTTTCGAGTAGCTGCGTAAAAAGAAGGGGACGTGAGTAGCCCTGAGACCTCAGGCATGCGCGAGGGGTCGCTCGTGGACGATCCGGATCTCGTCCACGAGACCATGACCGACACCGAATCGACTCCGCCGGTTCATCGCGACTGAACCGGGATGGTGCGCGGCCGGGCGGCCTCGCGCTTCGGGAGTCGAATCACCAGGACGCCGAGGCGCGCCTCGGCCTGCGCGGACTCGAAGTCGAACGCGCCGTTGAGGGGGATCTCGCGGTGGAACGGCCCGAACCGGCGCTCCTGGAGCAACGCGGGGGGCTCGTTCTCGGTGACCGGCTTGTTCCCGCGGAGGGTCAGCACGTTGCCGGTGACGGAAAGGTCGATCGTTCCGGGATCGACTCCGGGAACCTCGACCGTCACGACGTAGGAATCGGGGGTCTCGACGACGTCGATCGGCGGAACCCACGTCGTGGGATCAAGATCCGTCGGCGTCGAGGGGCGGCCGGCGAACCGGCCGGGAGCCCAGTAGTCGTCGAAGAGCCGGTTCAACTCGTTCTGGAGGGCCTGCAACGGCCCAGAGAATTCGCGCTGCCAGGGGCCGGATCGTGACATGGCGGAATCACCTCGCTCGCAATGGGATTCGGATCGTCAAGGGCCCTTCGGTCACGATTTGACTTCGATGCGCCGGGTCTTGGATCGCTCCGCCTTCGGCAACGTCAGCCGGAGGACGCCGTTCCTCAACTCGGCGGTGATCTGACTTCGCTCCACCTCGTCACTGAGAATGAACGACCGATAATAGTCGCTCACCAGGTATTCTTGATGCAGCGGCCTGGCGTCCCCCGTCACGGGCGCGTCCACCTTGGCGTGGAGGCTCAACACGTTGTCTTCCAGCTGAACGTTCACCCCGGAATCCGTCACCCCGGGAAGGTCGGCCTCCAGGACCAGGCCCTCGGGCCCTTCGTGGATGTCGATGGGGGGCGTGTGGAAGACCCGGTTCTCCCCCTGCGCGGAGGGGTTGGGGATCTCGCGGAGTTCCCTCTCCCGATGCCCGTTGGTCGCGGACGGCCGGTTCACGGCCACGTGGATCGCGGCGTTCTCGTTATTCATGGTGGTCAACTCCCCTTGGAATCATTGGGAAAGCGGAGCGAACCGAAACCGGTTCGGTCCAACTCGACTCGACTCGAATCAGCCGGTCACGTTCACGGAGATCTGGCGGGGCCGGGCGCTCTCGGCCTTCGGAAGCGTCACGGTCAAAATCCCTTGCGCGTACGACGCGGCCACCTGGGGACTCTCGATCCGGTCGGGCAGCGTCAAGGTTCGCGACCATCGGCCGAAGAATCGCTCCTGCCTCCGGTAGCTCTCGTCGGCGACCCCCTCGGGGCGCTTCCGCTCGCCACGGAGGGTCAGGGTCTCCCCCGTGATCGTCAGCTCGAAGTCGTCCGGGGACGTCCCCGGCAGCGGGACCGTCAGGACGTAGTGGTCCCCCACGTCGTACACGTTGACCGGTGGGAACTGCCAGGCCGCGCTCCGACCAGTGGACGGGTCGAACGAATCGAACAACCGGCCCATCTCACGCTGCAACTCCCGAAACGGATCCCACCGCCTCGTCCAAGTCATCGAATTCATCGTCAAGTCTCCCAGGGTCGGGGATTGAGAGGTTCACCGACCTGGAGACAAAGCACGGCGCGTGCCAGGATGACAGTCCCCCGTCCGAGACGGGGCGCAACGCCAATGCGAATCAGGTATTAAGACATCCTTGAAAGAGCCGGGCCCGAGGATGGCACGTTCGCGGGAATTGCCAATTTGGCAGCCGGTCTCGACGTGGATTTCATGGGCCTGCCGAAATGGCGGAGGGCCCTCACCAACGCATTTCGAGGTCGCGGTAGCGCGCGTCGTGGTCCGGGGGTGGTTCGAGCGTGAGCCAGACGGGGAACGGGTCGCAGTCCGACGGAGTGGGAACAGGCTGACCGTCGATCCAGAGCGCGTCGCGGAGCGAGCCGCGACGGAGGCGAACGCGGTGCCAGGAGGGCGTGGCGTCGTCGCGTGGCGAGAGGACCGTCCAGGGGATGCCGACCACCCGGCCGGCGATCCGCGTTTGGGCCAGCTCCCCCGTCGTGGAGTGGACCTCGACGACGAGGTCGAATTCGGAAGGGAGTCGGATCGGCAACTCGACGCGGGGCGCTCGGCCGTTGGCCTGGGCGCGACGGGCGGCGATTTCGAGGCTGGAGAGGAAGAAGGCCCGCTCTCCCAGGATCGGTTGGTCGTCGAGGGGCGGGCGGGCCGCGGAGGCCGGCATCAGGGCCAGACTGGAGGTGCCGAGCGTGAGCGCGATCGTGACGCCCGGAAGGCCCCAGGACCACCATGACGGCGGGCGTTGTTCGACCGGCCCCGGGGAACGCACCAGCATCCAGAGGCGCTGGAACAGGGGAGAGCCAGGAGCGCGTTCGAGACTGGGCACCGCCTCCACGGTGGCGAGCATCGCCAGGTGGTGGGCCACCTCGGCGGTGGGGTCGTCGTGGGACAGGTCCAGAAGCGACGCCGCGTACGCGCCCGTGGCGCCGAAGCCCAACGCCGCCCGTCGGTCGGCGAGGAATTCCTGGTCCAACCGCATTCGATCGAGCACCCAGCCCAGGGGGGGCAGGAAGAACCAGAACGACTGGGCGAGCCGGCCCGCCAGCAGGAACAGAGGGTCGCGGCCCTCGTGGTGGGCCAGCTCGTGCAGAAGGCTCAGCCGCAGTCGTTCGAGCGACGCCGGGGAGGGATTGGGCGGGTCGTAGTCCGAGGGGATCAGGATCGTCGGACGAAAGAACCCGACGAGGACAGGACCCCTCAGCTTGGTCGCGACTCGGAGCCCCGGTCGAATCACCCCGGCCCTCGTTCCCAGCGATTCATAGAGCGCCCGCGCCTCCTCCGAGGGTGGGAGGGAACGCGCGGCGATCCGGAAGAGCCCCAGATATCCGAGTCCGAGCCACCCGAGCGCCGCTGAAACCCCCAGAACGTAGGCGAGCACGAATCCCCTCAGCCACCAGCGCGCCGGACCCTGATCGTCCCTCGCCGCCCCGCCCAGGTCGATCGCCAGCGACGTCACGAGGTTCGTTAGACCCGTGCGCTGGGGGAGCGTCCAGAGGTCGAACCGGGGAAGCTGGTCGGTCAACTCCAGAGGGATCAGGGCCAAAAGCGCGATGAACGCCCAGCGGACCAGCCGCAACCGCCGGGTCGGCTCCCAACAAACCACCACCGCCAGCGCGAAGATCGCGACCAGCGCGATGGCCGAAACCCCCGCGTCGAGAACGATCATGCCGAGATGGTCGATCCAGGATCCCATCAGGGAGCGGCCCTTCCCTCACCCCGTCGCGGACTCGACGGAAAGCATGGGTGAATGCATGGTGCAAGGCGAGGCTCTATTATCATATCGCCTGGCGAGCCGCCGGGTGAAGGTGGTTGAACGGGAGGGCGGGAGGATCAGGTCTTTGGCGGGGTGACCCGGGTCGTGCCGAGGACGCGACCGACGCCCAGTTCGAAGATGATCCGGAGCGCCATGTAGGCTTCGTACTTGTTGATCTTCGAGACGCCGGCGCGGCGGTTTTCGAACCGGATCGGAGTCTCGCCGATCTTGCAGCCCACCTGACGGCACCAGAACAGGATCTCCTCCATGAACGAGTAGCCGCGGGAACGGACTCTGCGGAAGTCGATCTGGGCGAGCTTGGAGACGCGATAGCAGCGGAACGAGCCGCTGTTGTCCCGCGAGGTCAGACCCAGGAAGAGCCGGGCGTAGGTGTTGATCCCGCTGCTCATGAACTTCCGTTTGAGGTTGAACTGGTGGCCGTCGATCCCTCCACCGGGAACGTAGCGCGAGCCGATCATCACGTCGTGATCGCCCATTCCGGCGAGGATGCTCGGGATGAACCGCGGGGGATGGCTGAAGTCGGCGTCCATGTTCAGGAGGTAGTCGTACCCCTCGCGGATGGCGTATTCCATCGCGGTGATGAGCGCGGTGCCGAGCCCGAGTTTGCCCGAACGATGGATGACCCGGACGTCGGGGAAGTCCGAGGTCAGGGCGTCGGCGAGTCGACCCGTGCCGTCGGGCGAGTTGTCGTCGACGACCAGGACCGTCGCGCCGGGGGCGAACTGGCGGATGCTCTCGATCAGGGGCTGAAGGTTCTCGACCTCGTTGTACGTGGCGAGCGTGACCAGGACGCGGGGTGGCCCGGCGCTGGTGGTGGCCGGTTCCAGTCGTTCGGAAGTGCGAATGGCGCTGGTCATGGTCGGTCGCCGGAATGGGCCGTATGTCCGGTCGGGGCGAAGCGAACGTCCCCGAGGTCGCAACCTTAGTTTAGCTGAAGATTTCGTGTCGGGACAACGGTGCCTGGGGTCGACCCGCGCGAGGGCCTCGGGACTCTACGCGGTGTCGCCCCGCGTGTGCCAGCCTTCGATGGTCTCGGTCAGGATCTGGGTCAACGGGATGGTGATCTCCCATCCTGGGTAGTGGGCCTGGAACTTTCGAAGGTCGGAGATGTAGCAGATGTGATCACCTCGCCGGGCCTGGTCGACGTATTCGGTCTTGAGCCTGCCGCCGCCGAGTTCCTCGACGAGCCTGGCGACCTCGATGATCGAGCAACTGTTGTGCCTGCCACCGCCGAGGTTGTAGACCTCGCCGGGCCGGGGGGCCTGGTAGAACCGATGGATCGCCCGGAGCACGTCGCGACTGTGGATGTTGTCGCGGACCTGTTTCCCTTTGTAGCCGAAGATCCGATAGGTCGTTCCGGTCAGGGCGGCCTTGACGAGATACGAGAGGAACCCGTGAAGCTCGACGCCGCTGTGCGAGGGGCCGGTGAGGCAGCCGCCGCGGAAGACGCCGACCTTCAGACCGAAGTAACGGCCGTATTCCTGCGCCAGGACGTCGGCGGCGGTCTTGGAAGCGCCGAAGAGCGAGTGCAGGGTCTGATCGATCCGGCAGGTTTCGGAGATGCCCTGCCAGTCGTTGGGGTCGGCGAATTCCCAGCGGGTTTCCAGCTCGGTCAGGGGGCGTTCGTTGGGCGAGTCGCCATAGACCTTGTTGGTGCTCATCAGGACGAAGACGGCGTCGGGCCGATGGCGTCGGGTCGCTTCCAGCAGGTTGAGCGTGCCGACCGCGTTGACGTCGAAATCCTCGAACGGCATTTTCGCGGCGAGGTCGTGCGAGGGCTGCGCGGCGCAGTGGACGATCAGGTCGACGGGCGTGCGTTCCAGGAGGCGGAGCACTCCGTCCCGATCCCGGATATCCAGCTCGACGTGGGAGAACCGCTGGGAGTCGCGTTCGAGCCTGGCCTGGTTCCAACGCGTGTCGCCATCCTTGCCGAAGAAGGTGGCGCGCATGTTGTTGTCGACCCCCAGGACCTCGGCCCCGAGGGCGTCGAAGTAGACGACCGCTTCGGAGCCGATCAGGCCGTTCGAGCCGGTGACGAGGACGCGATTCGGATTCATGACGAGTCTCGGAGCCCCTGTCTAAAATCTGTCGATGGAAGCGCCTGGCGGCTGGGAAAGCATCTTACACGGAAGCCCCGCCCGTCGTCGAACCCAGGCGAGGACCCGACAAGAAGGATAGAACAGGCACTCCGCGCGGAGAGATTCCGGAGTGTTAGGATGGGTGACAGCGGACTCCATCGCCTTTCGCGCGGGATCTCGGGAAGTCCCAAATGATTTGAGAGACGGCGAGCGATGCCTGTTGAGATTCAAGACATGCCGGCAACTCCTTCCCCTGGCTTCGTCTTCGACCAGGTGAGCTGGGAAGACTACGAGGCGATGCTCCGAATCGTGGGTGACCGGCCAATCCGGGTGACCTACGACCGGGGGAGGATGCGGGTCATATCTCCGCTCTGGACGCGCGGGAGTCCCGCGTTCCTTTTGGGGGCGATGGTCTCGATTCTCGTCGAGGAATGGAATCTCTCCTATGAGCCGGCCGACCCCGTGACTTTCCGCCGACGGGATCTGGAAAAGGGGGCTGAACCCGACAAGTGCTTCCACCTGGGCGCGAACACCGCTCGAATCCGAGGGAAGCGTGAGATTCAGTTGCCCGACGATCCTCCTCCCGACCTGGTGGTCGAGGTGGATGTGACGGCAAGCTCGGTGGAACGTCTTCCGATCTTCGGGGCGCTGGGGATCGCCGAGGTCTGGCGGTTCTCGAACGGGGTTCTCGAATTCCTCCACCTCCAACCCGAGGCGACCTACCGGGCCGAGGCTCATAGTCTGGCCTTTCCCCGCCTCGCGGTGGCCGATGCCGAGCGCTTTCTCAAGGAGGGGCTTGACGCGGACAAGACCGCCTGGGGCCGAGCCTTTCGGGCGTATGTCCGCGACAACCTGGTCGACCCCCCTCCCGGGGCCCAACCTTAGATTCGCGGCCCTGGCCGCCTGGTCCCCTTGGGGCCGTTGGCAAAGGGCGACGGGGGCGGGGTTTGCGGGAAACGTGCTGGACACGCGGGCATCCGCTCATGTATTGTCAACGGCGGGATTCGGCGGGATTCTGACCGAACCGCGTCGCGTCGTTGGCATCGTGTCCCCAGAGGCCCTCCGCCGTGTCCCAAGCCGCGCCGAGACAGTCCGAGGTCAAGGACCATTACCGCCAACTCGCGTCCGAGTATTCGGAGCGGGCCAACCCGACCTGCGAGGCGGTTTACGAGAAACTCGCCCGGCGGTTCCTCTCGGGGCGGGGGTCGATCCTCGAACTGGGAGGGGGCAGCAGCGAGCTGCTGGAACGTCTGGGTGTCGAGAAGCCCGTGGCCTGCGACGTCAGCGAGGCGATGCTCCGCGCCCGAAGGCACGCGGGGGACGGGGCGACCAGGCTGGTGGTGGCCGCCGGCGAGCGCCTGCCGTTTGAGAGCGGTCGATTCGACGGGGTGCTTTGCGTCAACGTGCTGGAGCACGTCGCCGACGTGCCCGCGGTGCTGGCGGAGGTCGCCAGGGTCCTCCGACCCGGGGGGCTCTTCCTGGCGATCACACCCAACGGCAACTGGGAAACCCTGCTGGATTTGGCCGAGCGCTGGCGCCTGAAAATCCCCGAGGGACCACACGCGTTCCTCAAAACGGCCAGGCTGGCCGAGGTCGCCGCGCCCCATTTCCGGACCGTCGAGCACAGGACGATGCTGGCCTTCCCGAGCGGAGGGCCCCGGATCGCCCGCCTGATCGACGTGTTCTCGGGCTGCGCGCTCCTCGGCGGCGGATTTGGCGCGTAGCTCGCCGCGG
>JBFWRA010000170.1:0-7251 GCA_050249155.1 Isosphaeraceae bacterium
CCGTTGGACACGTTGCTCACGACGATCGCCTCGTAAGGATGAAGGCCGACCGCCTCCATCAACGCGGGATCGATCGTCAGACTGCCATGGTAATGCAGGTCGGCGCGCGTCACCGTCGCCAGGTGGAGTTTGCTCTTCAGGATCTTCAAACGCATCCGCGAGCTACCCCTTGAGGATCGCGTTGTCGATGAGCCGCGTCTCGCCGAACCGGACCGCGAGCAACCCGACCGCCTCTCGCCCGGGATCGATCCGTTGAAGGGTCTCGAGCGTCTCGGCGTCGGCGACCTCCGCGTAGTCCAATCGGGCTTCCCGTTCCGATTCTATCGTTCGGGTCAATTCCTGTCGAACCCGGTTCGCGTCGCGCTCCCCCTCCCGCACGAGGGTTCGAGCCCGCTCCAGGGCCCTGAAGAGCACCGTCGCGCCCCGACGTTGATCGGGGTTTAGATAGCGGTTGCGGCTGCTCATCGCCAGTCCGTCGGGCTCCCGAACGGTTGGCAGCGCGCGGATGGTCACGGGGAGGTTCAGGTCCTCGACCATCCGTCGGATGATGAGCTGTTGTTGATAATCTTTCGCGCCAAAGTAGGCGAGGTCGGGCCGGACGATCGCGAAAAGTTTCAGGACGACCGTGGTCACTCCCCGGAAGTGGGTGGGCCGACTCGTCCCTTCCCACTGGCTTGAGAGCCCTGGAACCTCCACGAAGGTCGTGCCCTGGGTCCCGCGCGGGTACATTTCCCGGGCCGTCGGCGCGAAGATCAGATCGGCCCCGGCCCTCTCGGATCGCTCGAGGTCGGCTTCGAGGGTTCGGGGGTAGCGCTCATAGTCCTCCGTCGGCCCGAACTGCGTCGGGTTGACGAAGATCGAGACCACCACGAACGTCGACTCCTCGCGACTGGCCTCGATGAGCCTGGCGTGTCCCTCGTGCAGCGCCCCCATCGTCGGAACGAAGCCAATCGAGTTGCCCTGGGCCCTGGCGGCGGAGATCGCCTCGCGAACCTCCGCGATCTGATGAACGACCGTGAGCATCACCCCACTCCTGGCGAGGGACGTCGATGTGGGCAGCCTGGGTTGTTTAAACAATCATCCGCGATGAGGAGGTCGTCGAGGACCTCGCCGAGAACCACCGTCCTGGCGACGATCCGCGGGACGTCCGCCAGGCCGACCTTTCCGTACCAGATCCCCTGGGGATAGATCACCACGGTGGGACCATGTTCGCACTGGTCGAGGCATCCGGCATGATTGGCCCGGCACTGGACGCCGAGTCCCGCGCGCTTCAACTCTTTCTTGAAAGCGTCCTTCAACTCCTGACCGCCCGAGGGGTCGCAGCAGCCTCGCTTGTGGCCAGGTTCTCGGACGTTGCCACAGACGAAGATTTGATGGGTAAACGCCGGCATGACTGTCCCACATGTCCTCTCGAATGAATCAGGCCGGTCGCGTTCCAGGAGCCGACCGGCCATCATGGCGGAGGACGGACGCCCTCCAACCTGATCGTAACAAAACCGGGGATCCGGCGACGAATTCCCCGGGCACGTTCCGTTCCGTGAAAGCCTGGAGATTCTCCGGGGAGGCGGGGACACACCAGGGGTTCCGCTTGCTATACTGGAGACCGGGTTTGAGGCTCCTCCACCCGGACGAGGACGTTCTCCCGTGGATTTCACTTCGAACATCGACCGGACCGGGAAGCCTCGGGAGAACCCAATCCGCGCGGGGACCATCCGGGACGCGGCCAGTGGCGACATGGCGATTCCCGCATTGGATTCTCAAGGGAAGTCTGGGAGGATCGCCACCTTGCTCGAAGCCGCGACCCAGCCGTTCCTGGGGCTCGATCGTTCCGGGCGAATCAACGGAATGAACCGGGCGATGGCCGACCTGGTGGGCCGATCGATCGCCGACCTGATGGGAGTCCCACTCACCGAACTGACGTCCCCCTCCAGCCGATCGTCCGTGACCCGAGCGCTGGACCAGGTCGCCGAGACGCGAAAGGCGCTGCTGTTCGAGATCGCCATGGTTCGCTCCGACGGTCGCGAGGTTCCTGTGGAAGTCGCGATGGAACCCGACCAGGGGGGTGATTCAGGACGCGCCGGGTACTTCGCGTTCGTCCACGATCTGACGGAGCACAAGCTGGTCGAGCACGCGCTTCGGGAATCGGAGGAGCGGTTTCGACGGCTGTACGACGACGCGCCAGTCGGCTATCACGAGGTCGACGTCGAGGGTCGCATTCTGAGCGTCAACAAGACCGAATGCGAGATGCTGGGGTACGCTCAGGAGGAGTTGATCGGTCGACCGGTGTTCGAGGTGATCGCCGCGGAGTCGCGTGAGGAGGCCCGTCGGGCGTTCCCCGAGAAGGTCGCCGGCCGGCTGCCCTTGAAGCCCTTTGAACGCACGATCATGACCCGGGACGGCCGAGCCCTGATCCTCGCCATCGAGGAGCGTCACAAACACGACCTTCAGGGCAACGTGACCGGCTTGCTCACCACGGTTCGCGACGTGACCGACCGGAAGCGGGCCGAGGCCGCCTTGCTGATCTCGGAGCGTCGGGCACGGGCCCTCTTCGAGGGAATGGACGAGGCGGTGTTCGTCCACGACGCGCAAGGGCGGATCCTGGACGCCAACCCCGCGGCGACCCGGCTTTTGGGCTACCGCCGTGACGAACTTCTGGCGATGACGACCCGTCAGATCGACGCGCCCGACTTCGCCGCGGGCTACGCGGGGCGGCTCGAGGAACAGCTCACCACGGGGCACCTCTCCTGCGAGGGAAGGCACCGGACCCGGGACGGCCGAATCCTCCCGGTCGAGATCAACTCGTCGACGATTCAGTTCGACGGTCAGACGGCCGTTCTCGCGGTGATCCGCGACATCTCGGAACGTCGAGCCCTCGACGACGCCCGCCAGGCTCTGGCGATCACTCAGGCGGAGAACGCCCGCGCGATCGCGGAGAAGAACGCCGCGTTGACGCTCTCGGAAGCGCGTTACCGCCAGTTGACCGAGGGTTGCCTCGACGGCGTCGTCGCGGCCGATCGCTCCGGAATCATCACCTTGTTCAACCCGGCGGCGGAGCGGATTTTCGGCTACCAGGCGTTCGAGGTCGAGGGCCAACCCCTTTCCCTGCTCATGCCCGAGGCCTTCGCGGGCTTTCAAGAACGGGATGCTGGGCGCAGCCCCCTGGTCGGTCGAACCGTCGAGGTGCTTGGCCGTCGCAAGGGGGGAGACGACTTCCCCATCGAGATCTCGTTGAACGAGGTTCAGGTCGCCGGCCAAACCCAGTACGTCGCCTCGCTCCGCGATCAGACCGAACGCCAGCGCATGCGGGCCGTGCTGGCTCAGTCGGAAAAGCTGGCCTCCATCGGACTGCTCAGCGCCGGGGTCGCCCATGAGATCAACAACCCCCTGGCCTACGTCGGAAACAACCTCGCGGTGCTGGAACGCGAACTCGCCGGAGTCCGCGAACTCATCGAAGCCTACGAGGGCCTTCGGGCGTTCGCCGAACCCGACTCGCTCCGGCGGATCGACGACCTCATTGAGGAGATGGACTGGCCCTACACTCGCGAAAACCTGCCTCGCATGCTGGCCAGGACCCGCGAAGGGGTGCAACGTGTGGCGAACATCGTCTCCAACCTCCGAGGGCTCGCGAGAACCGCCCCCCCGAAAATGGAGGAGGTGGCCGTCGGCGACCTCATCGAAGGCGCGTTGGAGATGCTTCGAGACCGGCTGCGCCGCCATCACATCGAGGTTCGGATCGACCTGGTCGGCACCCCTCGCCTGGTCTGCGTGGCGACCCAGATTAGCCAGGTGATCCTGAATCTCCTGATCAACGCCACCCAGGCGGTCGAGTCCACCGGTCGAGCCGAGGGCGGGGTCATCCATGTCACCGCCGTGGAGGAAGGTTCAACGCTCACGCTGTCGGTCCACGACGACGGAGTCGGCATTCCCCTGGAAGACCTCCCCCGGCTCTTCGACCCGTTTTTCACCACCAAGAGCGTCGGCGAGGGAACCGGGCTGGGGCTGGCGATCTGTCACGGGATCGTGACCGGCCACGGGGGCCGGATCGACGTGCAAAGCAGCCCCGGCTCGGGAACGTCGTTCCGTGTTTATTTGCCAACCAAAAATACGTGAGAGAACCGTTCCACGTCACCGACGCGACGGGACGCGACCAGTCGAAGCCTCTTTCCGAGAGTCACCATGAGCCCACCGTCGAAGTACTGTCTTTTGATCGTCGACGACGAGCCGAACGTCTGTGACTCGGTTCACGATTTGCTCCGCCGGGAGTTTCGCGTCCTCAAGGCCCACAGCGCCGAGGAGGGCTACCGGATGATGCAGGAGGAGGAAGTCCACATCATCATGTCCGACCAGCGCATGCCCCAGATTAGCGGTGTGGAACTGCTGGAGCGTGTCAAGTCGCGGAATCCCAGGGCGATCCGACTCCTCTTCACCGGGTTCGCCGACGTGGAGTCGATCATCGCCGCGATCAACCAGGGGCACGTCTACCAGTTCCTCAAGAAGCCCTGGCAGCCCGAGGACCTGGAAGCCGCCGTCCGACAGGCCGCCCAGGAATACGAACGGCTCACCTCCGCGGATGACGAGCGCGCGCGGCTCCTCCAGATGATCGACGACCTTCAGACCCGAGTCGTCGCGCTGGAGGCCGAGATTCAGGGGGTCAAGGCGCTCACCGGCGCGCGAGCCTCCGTCGTCCCGAATTCCTGAGCCCAGGACCGCGGCTCCCAGACCCGTGGGTTGCGACCGAGTGATAGATCCATGAGCCCTGACGTCGCCTCGACACGTCCTGTCGAACAGCCGGCCCGCTCGGCGGGGCCCGCGCGCAGGCACACGCTTCTGATCGTCGATGACGAGGTTGACGTTCTGGAGAGCCTGCGCCACCTTTTTCATCGCACCTATCGGGTGATGACCGCCAGCGGGGGTGAACAGGCCATCGAGATCCTTCGGAACAACGACGTCCACCTGATCCTCTCGGATCAGAGGATGCCGGGCATGACCGGCGACGTGTTTCTCAGCCACGCCCGCAAAATCAAGCCGGACGCGATCCGGATGATGTTCACCGGCTACGCCGACATCCAGGCCGTCATCAACGCCGTCAACGAAGGTCACATCTTCCGCTACATCCTCAAGCCCTGGGACGCTTCCGACCTCGAAACCGTGATCCGACAGGCGGCCGAGCAGTACGACCTTCTGGCCGATCGGAAGCGACTCATCGAGGAATTGCGTGAAGCCAACGAACTTCTGCTCAAGGCGAACGCGGACCTCGCGCGCAGCGGCCAGCTCAAAAGCGCGTTCATCGAGGTCGCCAGCCACGAGTTCAACACCCCGATCACCCTGGTCCTCGGGCTCAGCGAACTACTCCGCCTCTTGAATCCCGACCGGTCCGCCCAGGAGACCGAGATCGTCGAACGCATCTCCGGGGGTGCCCGGCAGCTCGCCAAGCTTGTGACCAACACCCTCACCCTGATGCGCGCCGATGACTTTCGGCGGACCCGCCAGCGGGCTCCCGTGAATCTCGCGGGCTTGCTTCGCGCCTCGGCCGACAAGGTCCAGCCGTTCGTCGCCGCCCGCGGCCTGCGCTTCGAGGTGGACGTCAGCGAGGATCTCGGCGAATTCGTGGTCGACGCGGAAAAGATCGACGCATCCATCGTCAATCTTCTGACCAACGCCATCAAGTTCACTCCCGACGGGAACAGCGTCCGCCTCTTGGCGACCCTGGTGGAGCCCGACCTCGCCGAGATCCGCGTCGAGGACACCGGCATCGGTCTGGACCCCCCGTCGCTGAACCAGCTCTTCCAGCCCTTCTTCACCCAGTTTGATTCGAGTCACCACTCCTCGGGTGACTTCGGTTTCAACAAGCGAGGACTCGGCGTGGGGTTGAGCATCGTCAAACAGTTCGTGGAGCTGCACGGCGGAACGGTCTCGGCCCAGAGCGAGGTGGGCGAGGGAACGCGCGTGACGATCCGGCTTCCCAGGGACGTCGTCCCTCCCCCGGGGCCCGGCAACGCCCTGGAAACCGCTCCCAAGGACGATGGCCGCCACGACGCTTCCGTTGGACAGACGACCTCTCCGCCTCCCGGTCCAGGTACCCGCTGATGCCCACCGCCCTGATCGTCGAGGATGAACCCGAAGCCAACAAGCTGCTCGCGATGCTCGTTCAGTTGCGAGGCTACCGGACCGCGTCGGCCTTCAACGGGTCGGAGGCGCTGGCCAAGATCCAGAGCGAGTCACCTGACGTGGTGTTTCTGGATCTCATGCTTCCGGACGTCAACGGCTACACGATCTGCTCGGACCTGAAATCGCGCAAGGCGACCGCGGTCATTCCCGTGGTCATCGTCACCGCGCGAGTCGCCGACGAGAACCGCGAACGTTGCTTCGCGCTGGGGGCCGACGACTTCGTGGCCAAGCCGTACACCCCCGACGAGATCTTCAAGGCGCTGGACGAGTCCGCTCGGTGGACCGAGCGAATCGACGAGGAACTGGCCAGCTCGGGATTCGAGGTCCTTTCCGGCGACGAGTCGGACACCGCGCGCAACCTGGGCCGGCTCTTGAACCTCCTGCTCGCGCGGACCCCCCTGGATCGCGACGCCGTTCTACGGATCGGGACGTGCCTGCGGCGATTCTTCGAAAGCGCCGACGCCTGGGGGCGGCGACACGACGTCACTCGCGTCGCGACGTTCCGGCACCAGGCGTTTCCCGACCGGATCGAATTTCAACTTCAGGATCACGCCGGGTGGCTCCTCAGCGGCGAGGCCCCCCCCGCCGAAGACCCGGCCTTCACCGAGTCGCATCGCCACGAGGACCCACGGTCGATCACCTGGATCATCCGGTTCGAGGCGTCCTCCTGAGACCCCGACACTACCCTCCCCGGCCTCGTTGAATTACTCTCGTCGTTCGAGAATCCAACTCCCTGTTCAACCCGTAAGTTCCCCAAGGAACCCGGCCGAGATCCCCTACCGATTGGACTGGCGGACCTCGCGACGCTCCGCGCCGCGAGGGTCTGGGGCTACACGCCCTCGGAACGGTTCTGGTGCCTCTTTTCCCCTCGATACCGCGGGCGATTGATTCAAGCCTGGGATGAGATCCAGGACCAACGCCCCCAGGACGACCGGGACGCCCTGGCCCGCGAACACCAGGCTCAATCCCGACACGACCAGGGGCGGGTCCATCCCAGCTGGTGGGCCAGGGCGCTGCAGGATGATCCCGTCTCCGTCCGCGCCACCGTGATCGCCCACCATCCAGGAGAGCTCCTGGGCGCGC
>JBFWRA010000171.1:0-7249 GCA_050249155.1 Isosphaeraceae bacterium
TTACCTCCATGGAACACCCAAGCGGCGATGACACGGACCGTCTTCGCTGACGCGGCCTATCGGGTCGCCACGATCAATCCTCGCGATCAATGGCATCCGAAGGCGAAGACGCTCACAAAGCGACTTACCGGCACGCCCCTGGCCGCCACCCAGGTGATCCTCACCGAGGTTCTGAACCATTTCAGCGCCTTCGGTCCCATCATGAGGCGGAAGGCGGTCGGGGCGATGGACGCGATCGTGGCCGACCCCCTGGTCGCCATCGTGCCCCAGTCCGAAGCTTCGTTCCAGGACGGCCACGTCCTCCACCGCGGACGGCCGGACAAGGTGTACAGCCTCACGGACCGCGTCACGATGGAGGAGACGCGCCGGCGGGGCGTCACCGAGATTCTCTCCGGCGATCGGCACTTCACCCAGGAAGGGTTCACGGTCCTGTTTTGATCCCGAAGGCAATGCGCCGCCGCGGTTTCCACTCGGGGTACGGCGGAGTCCGATGCCGATCCGCTCGACCTCATGAACGCGATGATCTTCAGCCGGGCTGGTCGAGCGAGGTCACTTTCGCGCGGACTCGTCCCCTTCCAGGGCCTCGAACTGCGAGATCCGCACCGGCGGGCGGCCCGGGAAACGCGCCACGATCTCCAGCGTCCCGCCCATCGCCTCGATCAAGCCACGCAGAGTGCTCACGTACATGTCCGTCCGGCGTTCCAGCTTCGAGACGGCCGCCTGCTTCACGCCCAGCGTCCTGGCCAACTCCTCCTGGGATCGCTCCCGCGCCCGCCGCAACTGCCGGAGCGTCGCCTCCTCGGCGATGAGTTCCCCGGCTCTCCGCTCGATCGCCTCGCGCCGATCCCTCGGCAGCTTCTCCAGATAATCATCAAGCTTGATCGGCATCGTCAGCCTCTTTCCCCAGTCGTTCCAAATGCCGCTCGAAGCGACTCTCGGCGATCTCGATATGTTTCGCGTACCACCGTTTGTCCCCACTCTTGTCGCCCCCGACGAGCAGGATCGCCGACCGCTTCGGATCAAACGCGAAGATCACCCGCCAGGGAGCGCCCCGGTGCTGGATCCGGAGTTCCTTCAGGTTCGGCGATTTCGAGCCCTTGAGCGTGTCCACGTGGGGACGGCCCAGGTTCGGACCGAACTCCTGGAGCAACCGGGCGCGGACCAGGATCTCATCCTGGAGTCCTTCCGCGACCGTCTCGAACCAGGCCGCGAACTCCTCGTCGAACAGGACGGTCCAGGCCATCGCGAGGCTTCCATTCCATTCAAGTGACAATATTCCCTTTGTGGAATAGTGTCAAGCGGAGGACGACTGGTCAAGCCCAGGGCGACATCCATCGACACGCGGCCGCGGAACCGAACCTCGACGTCGCCAGCCTACGTGCTCAAATACCAATATCACCAAGAGCCGATCATGCCGGTTGTCCCGGCTCGCCGAGACCTTCCGCCTGGTGGTCCTCGGGAAGGTGGCGCCTCAGATCCATACCGTCATGGAGGACCCGTCCGATCTCGATCCACCCATCGGCCGAGGGCCGGTACAGCGGGAAATGGCGGGGCCGCTGGGCCCTCCCCAGGGACTTCCCCACCCGGTCGCGACTGTGACGCGGGTGATACGTCCGCGCCGCGGCCGCGAGTTCGGGGCGGTCGAGGCTGCCGGGGCGCTCGGCGTCCTCAGCCACGTCCCACATCGCCTGGATCAGCAGGGCCTCGTAGCGCCGCCGAGCCTTCTCACCGAAACGCTCATGCGTCCAGGCGAGGATTCCCTCGACGTCCTCTTCGGCCGGTCGGGAGAGCCGATAGCGGGCCATCGGTCATTTGCCGCCGTTTCGGCGGCCCGCCCGCTTCGCCGCACGCCGGCCGATCGCACCGATGAAGTCGGCGAGTTCCTGATCACCCTCCAGCCGGGTCCCCTCGCCTCGATCGAGCGCGGCGAACGCCTCGGACGCCAGCCCCCGCGACACGGCGAGCTTTTCCGCATCCTCTTTCGATTCCCGCTCCAGCAGCCGCAGGCCCGCGCGCATCACCTCGCTCGCGTTCTTGTACCGGCCCGACGCGATCAGGTTCTCCACGAAATGGTCATAGTGGTCGGTGAGATTGACGTCGCGCGTCGGCATGGGCGTTCCTCCTCTGTTCACCCACCCTATCTTGATTGGCAAAAATTGTCGATTCGCTCTGGGTCCAGGGATTGCCGATCGAGTCCCGATTCCACCATCCATCCCCCAACCGCCGCGCCGGGGGCTTCGGTTCTCGGACGCTTCGCCCGACTCTTCACCTCAACCAGCCGGTTGATCAACTGGTCGTATGATTTCTGAAATTGACGCGTGACGTCTTGTGACGGGAGTCAACCACCTGGACGAGTGGAAGGCATCCCGCCATCCAGGCGGCCGCGCGCTCCCGGGGTCCGCTTCGCTCCCGTCCCGCGGACCGGCTCCGCCGCCCTCCCGCCCGCTGATGCGGGTCGCTCACCGGCGACCGGCACGCCCGGCGCTTCGCGCCGTTCATGCCGGATCGCGCATCGGCTCGCTGAAGGATGAACGATGGTACTTGCTCGGCCCGGTCCCCAGTTCCAGTGGGGGGACCAGGCCGGCAAAGCGTGTGTCTCAGTGGTGTCGCCGCGCGCGGCGACGGTCATGATCCTACCCCCCCATCCCCCGGCGGGGGCTTCGCCCTCTCCTCTTCCGTCTCCTCATCCTCGCGGGCAAGGAGAAACGGAGGGTGGCGACGGGAACGCCGGTCCGACCACGCCGACGCCACCGTGCTGGAGCCCGGCTGTGGCAGCGGCAACTTCCTCGGCCTGGCCGCCGCGGGGATGCATTTCATCGGCGTGGAACTCGACGGCATCTCCGGCCGCATCGCGCGGGCGCGATTTCCCAACCACGACGTCCGCATCGAGGGCTTCCAGGACACCAAGCTTCCCGGGGAGGGCGTCGACGTGGTGATCGGCAACGTGCCCTTCGCCGACCTCCGGCTCGACTACCAGGGACGCAAGCTCGCGCTGCACGACTACTTCCTCGCCAAGTCGGTCGACGCCCTCAAACCCGGCGGCGTGCTGGCCCTGGTCACCAGCCACTTCACCCTCGACAAGCGGAACGCGGTCCTACGCGAGCACCTCGCCGAGCGCGCCGACTTCCTGGGGGCGGTGCGTCTCCCCTCCGACGCCTTCGCGCGCGAGAGCACGCGCGTGGTTACCGACCGGGTGTTCCTGCGGCGGCGCGAGGAAGAGCGAACCGGCCCGTCACGCCGACCCCGACTGGCTGAGCACCCGGCCGCTCGCCATCGAGGGGACGGAGCCTATGCAGCGGCAGACCTCGGTCCCGAACCGTTGAATCGTGGGTAAGGGCAAGGCGTACAGCCCGGACCTCAACCCGATCCAGAAGCTCTTCAGCAAGCTCAAAGCGGCGCTGCGGGCGATCCGGCCGGCCGACGTCGCCGGCTGGTTCGCCCATGGCGGCTACCACCAGGTCGAGTCAATCGCCAGAGTCAGAGAGAAATTGCTTCGAGTGTGGGAGAGCCAAATCCCGGGGCGCACTATAAACCTGATGACCCGCGGAGGTGACGCTCACTCCTCCAGACGCGGCAGGCACCGGCCAGAACGACGAGGCCGGCCATCGCCCAGGGAGACGGCTCAGGGACGACGCTAATCGTCGCCGGTCCGCTCACGCTATAGTTGACGTCGTTGAACTGGTCATCCAAGAAGAAGGTCTGACCGGGATCGTTCACCAGTGAAATTGTGAACGAATCACCCAGGCTCGCGCCGGCGGCGGTCTGGAATCGAACCCTCGCCAAGAGGAAACTGGTCGACGATGTAATGGTCGAATAACCAGGGCCGTTCGCGGCCGAGTTGAGGTCGAACCCCGTGATGGTGTCATTGATGGTGTTCGTCTGGAACGGGGGCCCCCAGAAATTAGGACCGAGCGTGCTGTTCATGACGAACACGTAGTTCGGGTCGAGCGAGAAGTCCGGCTGTGCTTCGGTGAACCGCAGGAGCGAGCCCCCGCTGGTGGTCTCGATCAGCAGCTTCAGGTTGAAACTCGCGAGGTTGTCGCTCCCGGAGGATTCGACGAGGAAGTCGACCGTGCCCACGCCGCCGGGGACCACCGCCGCGCTACCGCCCGAGATGATGAGCTGGGCCCGGCCGGGTTCGGTGACGAGGAGGGAGCTGATCGAGGCGATCAAGAAAGCTGTTCTTTTCATAGTCGCTCACGTCCTTTTCGATTCCACCTGTTTCAGGTCGCGCGGAGAGAGGGGCGTCGGCACGCCGCGGTGACTCGGGTGTCTTCGGGTCATTTCGGACGGCGCCCCTTTCGCCGGTCGCCTGTCAGGGTCTGGTGCGAGGCACTTTCGTCGAGCAGGAGATCGAGTGCCCGCCCCAGGAGATCGTCCTGCCGCTGCGCCGGGTGTGAATTCGTGGCGGAGTTGAACGCGATGATGGGGATGTTGAAGGCGGCCGCCGGCTTTTCGCCCGAATGACGTCGATAGGAGGTCACGCCGGCGGTCGGAGTCGGGTGGTCGGATTCCGTCAGCCGATCACGCGGAGCGGGCGACGGGTCGCGCGAAAGCAGGGCGGCCCGAAGATCGTGGCCGGGCCCGCGCGGGCCGTCGTCCTGAACGGTCCGCCAGCGCGACTTGGTCGCGGTCGGGGAGGCCTGGATCACCCCACCGGGCGGCGGAACGGCGGCGGCCACCGCGGAGGCCGTGGGCATCCTCCGGACTCCCAGGCCCAAGTCGAGGTCCATGAGCTCGCCGGGCTGATCGCCGTCGGGCGAACCGATCGCGTGCCCGAGTTCATTGGCTAGAACGGTCAAGAGGTCGACCTCGTCCGGGCCCGGGGTGCCACCGCTGGTCGCCCAACGATGGCCCGCGGCGGTCTGGTTGACCTGGACCACCCCCCTACCCTGTAGCGCCAGGATGTTCGACCCCAAATCGGCGACCTCGAACCGGAGCTGTGAGAGTAGACTGACGCCCGCGTCGTCCAGGCCGGCACCTTGCCAGGCGGCGATGGCCATCGGGACCAGCGCGTCGAGTTCAGCCCGAGTGAGCCCCGTCGGAGTTCCGGGGCCGGGCATCCCGCTAAACAACTGGAACAAGGGGAAGTTCTGAGGGGGAGTCGCACCGACGGTACGGCCATTCGCCTTGATGGTTAGCACGAGGTCCGAGCCGTTGACCGAGCCATTCCCGTCGACGTCGGCGTTGAGCAAGGGACCAGAGGACCCGCGGGCCTGGTTGACGATGTGGGCGTCGGAACCCGGGGCATTCATCGGCCCGGTCACGGTGCCGCTGCCGTCGACATCGCCCAGCAGGCGGAAGAAGGGAAGCCAGAAGACCTGGTCGCTCTGATTGCCAGTCGGGTTGACGCCCAGGGCGTACCAGCCGTCGCCGCTCACCTTGCCGGCGCCCGTTTCGGAGACTCCGCCGCCGGTAAGGAACCGGGTGATGCCGGCCGGGCTGAAGTCGATGGACAGCGTCCCCGGGGCGTTCGCCGACGGCGAATGGAGCGTCACGGCCACCTCGTTACCGAACAGCGCGACGCTACCGATCGGTAGGCTGCTCGGCGTCAGGTTCGTTCCGTACCAGACGAGTTGGAGGTGGTTGCCCGGCGAACTTCCGGAGAGCCCGGCCTGGAGCGCCGCCAGCGACGCGTTCGAGAGCGGCTGGTTGAAGTTCACATCGAGGTAGCGGACGTGGGAGCGTCCGGCGATGTTCTTCTGGACGGCCAGGGAGGCGGTCAGCGAAGCGGCGTGGGCGACGTCGGTGAATACGACGTCGGCGGCTCCCGTCGCCACCTGGGTCAGACCCAAGTCGTCGGTCCCGAGAGTGTGAAACGCGTAAGTGTGGGCGGCGCCGTCGGCGATCGCGGCGAAGGTCACCGATCCCGAATAGATACCCTTCGCGTTGGGCGAGCCCACCGCGGAGCGGCCAACCAGCTGGGCTGGGCCGTTGTCGACTCTGACGTAGACGCTCACTGAGGTGAGGGAGCCGTTGGGCGTCCCCACGTCGCGGTTGGGGGTCGCCCCGCCCCAGTGGATCGTGAAGTTCCCGGTGCCGCCGTCGTATGACGAGGCTGGAATGGCGGCGAACAGGGAGCCGTGGAATGGGTCCCAGGAATAGGAGGGATTGGATGCGATCGCGTGCGTTATCGGAGGAGACAAGTTCGGCAGGGAGGTACTCGCCTCGATGCTCGGCGACTCCGGCGCGGTCTTCACGTTCCCAGCCACGTCGTACGCCACACTGCGGAAGGCGTAGTTGTTGCGCTCTCGGCCCGTGAAGGTGAAGTTCAGGGTTCCGGAAGTCGCGCCGCCAGCGTCAAGCGTTTTGAAAAGCGACCAGCTCTCCCCGCCGTTGGCGGAGACGTGGAGTTCAACCCTGGCGACGCCTGAGGCCGACGCCCCAGAGGTGCCGGCGGGGTCGCCGAAGGTCACCGGGATGGTGAAGGTCGCGTTGGGCTGCCTGAAGGGAAGCGGTTCCACTCGGCTGATCGGAGCCGTGAGGTCGACCAGCACGGTGTGGAAGGCGTCAAGGGGGCCGTTCGGGCCAACGGCCCGGGCTCGGAGGACATGGATCCCCTCGGCCAGATTCACGCCCAGACTAAAGGAGGTCCCGGTCAACGTGGCGATACCCAGATCGGTGTTCGTGGTCACGTCAAAGATTTCGAGCGTCTGCCCGGGTCCGCTGAAAGTGCCTGAGAAGGTGAACACCCCCGTCTTCGTGACGCCGTCGTTCGGGAAGGAACCCGAGTCGGGTGTAACGGACAGCCCAGTCGGTGCCCCGGCCACCGCGACGGTCGTCCAGGTCACCGAGGCGGTCCCCGTGCCCGCCGCGCCGGCGGCGTCGAGCACCCTGGAGGCGTCGACCGTCAGTACGTACGTGCCCGGGGCGGCTGTCACCAACCCCAGGCCCGTGATCTTGTACTGGTTGGCGTCGCCAACCCGTGTGACGGCGAGCGTCACCGACCCGAGCGGGATGGGGCGGCCATCGTTGGTGAGCGAAAGTGCCGAGGCGTCGAAGCTCCCCGGCAGGACTGGGTCGCTGAAGGTCACCAACACGGGCGAGTCGGGGCTGGCCGTGCCCACCGGGGTGTCGCGCGGGTCGGCCCCAGTGATCTCGATCCGAGTAACGCTGGCCACGACGGCGAAGGTCAGCGTCGCGGTGGCGGTGGCTCCGGACGCGTCGGCGGCCACGACGGTGATAGTCAGGGGCGACGACTGGTTGACCCGCGACTTGTCGGCCACCGTGATGACGCCGGTGACTGGGT
>JBFWRA010000172.1:0-7246 GCA_050249155.1 Isosphaeraceae bacterium
CGAGCCAGGAACGAACCTAACGTGGCGCGTCGAAGCACGAACGCGCCCATGGGGCGGGGAGCCGGCCGAGGCTGGCGCCCCGCCCTTTGTGTTCAGGAGGAGGACACGGATTCGACGTCCATCATGGGGGTGGAGCCCCACTCCTGATTCCATTCCCGATTTGACAGGGGTCGAGACTCGACCCAAGTTTCTTCAGGGAGCCGCCCGGCCCCGGGGATGGTCCCGGGCGCATGACCAATCCGGGCGGTCGACGAGGGAAGGCTGGCGGGGTTCCTTCGGCACCCCTGCCCACGGTGGAGGAATGGGCTGATGCCACAAGTGCCTCAGGAAGTGATCTGGCTGGTCACGATCGTCCTGATCGAGGCGGCCGTGATCGACGGGCGACAACTGCGTGTGCCGAACTGGCTCACCGCCCACTTCGTGGCGGGGGGACTGGCGTTCTGGGCGTGGTACGCGGGCTCGGGAGGGTTCGTCTGGGCCCTGGAAGGGGCCGCGCTGGGCCTGGCGCTGCTGCTGCCGCTTTACGCGATCGGAGGGATGGGGGCGGGGGACGTGAAGTTGCTGGCGGGCGTGGGTTCCTGGGTCGGCCCGGCTCTGGTGCTCCAGTCGTTCGTGGCGACGGCGATCGTCGGCGGCGTGATGGCGCTGGTGATGGTCGCGCGTTCGGGCAAGCTCGCGCGCCACGTCGCGATGTTCCAGATCATCGGTAGCGAGATCCTCGCGGTCCGCAGTCCGTCGAAGCTCTCGGAGCTGGCGGCCGAGCGCAAGCCGACGATGTTGCTGTTGCCCTACGGAATCCCGATGGCGGTCGGCACCATTCTTTGGTTCGCCTGGTCCGGCCTCCTGTACTAGATCTTTCGTCGAGCGCGTCGCCGATCGCGGCACTCCGCGTGTGACGGGACGCGCCTGACATGTGGCCACAAGCGCACTCGGTCGCGTGATTGGGGGGTACGACAGTGAACGGTCGGTCCATGGGCATGCTCGCGCTGGCGGTGATCAGCGGCCTGGGGGCGATGTACGGCACCTCCCAGGTGCTGAACAAGCCAAAGGCCGAGCCGGCGGTCGAGATGCAAGACGTGGTGGTGGCGGTGCGTGATCTGAAGTATGAGGAAGTTCTCAAAGCCGATCCCGAAATGCTCAAGATCGCCCGGCTCGCCAAGTCGGCGATCCCGGTCGGCTCGTTCTCCCAGATCAAGGACGTGGAGGACCGCTGGGTGCAAATCGGCATGCTGGCGGGGGAACCGATCGTCGATAAGAAACTCGCCGCCCGAGGCAGCCCTCCCGGCTTGATCTCGCGCATTCCGATGGGGATGCGCGCGTTCGCGATCGAGGTCAGCGAGAAGACCGGCGTCTCTGGCTTCATCTTGCCGGACCACCGGGTCGACGTCGTCCAGATCACCCCGGGGCCGACCGGGGCTCCCGAAGCGGACACGGTGCTCCAGGACGTCCTGGTGCTGGCGGCGGGAATGGTGTTCGCCAGGCCGGAGGACCGCTCCATCCAGGCCAGGACGGTGACCCTGGCGGTAACTCCCGAGCAGGTCGACGTTCTGGTGGCCGCCCAGTCGCGAGGGCCTCTGTCTCTCTCGCTCCGCGGGCTGGAGGATCACTCCGTCGTCAAGCGCAAGACCGAGGAACCCCCGCCTCCTCCGCCGCCGGTGGAAGTGGCGGTGAGGGAGCCCCAGCTTCCGCTTCCTCCTCCACCGCCTCCTCCGGCTCCGGCCTCGGATCCAGAACCCGAACCCGCGCCGCCGCCGCCACCCCCGCCAGCCCGTTTTCTGACGATCTACCGGGGGATTGACAACGCCAAGCGCATACGCATCGACCAGCCGCAAGATCCTGAATCGGACGCGGCCCAATCCGCGCCGGCCAATCCGGTCGCCGTTTCAGACCCCGACGAGGAGTGAGGCGTTCGCGCCTCGAACGGGCAAGGCCCCTGGCGAAACGGCTCCTCTGGCGCCTTCGATCCGAAGTGCCGCGACGAGATTCTGGATAAATCCCAATGAAGGAAACGATCCAAATCGTTCTGGTCGATCCCATTGACGAGTCCCGGCAGGCTCTCCAGCGGCTCTGCGGGGAGATCAGCTCGCTCTGGGTCTCGGAGGTCTGTCCCACTTATCAGGGCGCGGGCCGTCGTGTGGCCGAGATCGCTCCGGCGCTGGTGATTATCAATATCGACGAAGACCCGGTCCAAGCGGTCAACCTGATCTCCAACGTCGCCCAGAATTGCAAAGGGGTCGCGATCCTGCCAGCCAGCAGGGTCCGCGACAGCTCGATGATTCTCCGGGTGATCCGCGCTGGGGCCCGGGAATTCCTTCCGCTTCCCTCGGGGCCGGAGGAACTCCTCGAAACGATCAACCGCCTTTTGAATCGGCAAGAGGAGAGCCGATCCACCGCGGCGAAGGGGCCACAGGTCATCGCGGTCACCGGTGCCGCCGGCGGCATCGGCTGCACGACGGTCGCGGTCAACCTCGCGACGACTCTGGCGAAGACCTCGGACCAAGAGGTCGTTCTCGCCGATTTCGATTTGATGCTTGGTTCGTTGGACGCCTGTCTCGACGTGATCCCCGATCACACGATCCAGGGCGTGATCCAGAACATCGACCGGCTCGACCTGACACTGCTGAAACGGTCGATGACCCGCCATTCCACGGGGCTCTACGTGCTGCCACACCCCGTCGCCATGGAGGAGGCCGCCAAGATCGATCCCGAGTCGCTCAGGCGGGTGCTGGAGTTACTCAAGGCGGCGTTTCCCACGGTCGTCCTCGACACCAGCAAGGGGCTTCAGTCGTCCGACTTCGTCGCCTTCGAGGCGGCCGACGTCATCCTGATCGTCCTGCAGCTCGACCTGACCTGCCTGCGGAACACCGCGCGGCTTTTGCAACTCTTCAGTCAGTTCGACGGGTTCACGCAGAAGGTCCGGCTCGTGGCCAATCGATTCGGTTCCCACGAGTCGGAGATCAGCCTCAAAAAGGCGGAGGAGACGCTCAAGATGGCGGTGTCGTGGCAGGTGCCCAACGCCACCAAGAGTGTTCACTCGGCACGCGCCAAGGGTGTGCCGATCGAAACCGTCGCGTCGGGAAGTCGGGTGCATCAGGCAATCCTGGAGATTGTGAAGGGGCTCAAGCCCACCACCGCCCGCGACGAGGCCAAGCCGAAACGAGGCCTCTTCGCCGCCTTCTTTTGACCGCTGACGCCCCGCCCAGGACGGGCGCGCCTCGGCGCCTCGAATGGTTCCCAAGCCCAGGTCCGCCGCCGGAGTGACCGACATGCTCAAAGGACTCGGAAGAGCGCCCTTCGGTTCGAGAACGACAGGCCCGTCGCCGACGCCCCCGAAGCCGCCCGACGCTCCGGTCACGTCGTTCGACTCCGCGCCGCCGCCCACTGTCGCCGCCGCGCCGCCGCCGACGCCGCCGCCCCCCGCGCCGGTCAGGCCGGTCGCCACCCCCAAGGCGCCCACGCAGGTCGACGAGGCCTACGAGACGTTGAAGCGGCATATCCACATGCGACTCGTTGACCGGCTCGACATGAACCGCGTCAGCGAGATGGACCCCCACACCCTGCGGAGCGAGATCCGGGGCATCGTCGAGAACCTGTGCGACACCGAGAACCCGCTGCTCAACCGGAACGAGCGGCAGCGCCTGGTGAGCGAGATCCTCGACGAGACCTTCGGCTTCGGGCCGCTGGAACTCCTGCTCAAGGACGAAAAGATCGCCGATATCATGATCAACGGCCCGAAGACGATCTTCGTGGAAAAAGAGGGGCGGATCTTGCGATCGGACGTCGTCTTTCGCGATAACGAGCACCTCCTCCAGATCATCGACCGGATCGTCTCCAGGGTTGGCCGGCGGGTCGACGAGACCTCGCCGATGGTCGACGCCAGGCTTCCCAACGGCTCCCGGTTCAACGCGATCATCCCCCCCCTGGCGCTGGACGGCGCCGCGGTCACGATCCGAATGTTCGGGTCGAAGCCGCTGAACAAGAACGACCTCCTCCGGTTCAAGGCCTTCACTCCCGAGATGCTCGCGCTGATGGAAGGGGCGATGCGCGCGCGGCTGAACATCATCATCTCGGGAGGCACCGGCTCCGGCAAGACGACGCTGCTCAACACGCTCTCGGGCTTCATCCAGAACGACCACCGGATCATCACGATCGAGGACGCCGCCGAGCTTCAACTCCAGCAGGAGCACGTCGTCCGGCTGGAGACCCGCCCTCCCAACATCGAGGGCCGAGGGGCCGTCACCGCCACCGACCTGGTCAAGAACGCCCTGCGAATGCGGCCCGACCGGATCATCATCGGCGAATGCCGAGGCGCCGAGACTCTCGACATGATTCAGGCCATGAACACCGGTCACGAGGGATCGATGACCACCGTGCACGCGAACACGCCTCGCGACGCCCTGAGCCGTCTCGAAACGATGATCAGCATGGCGGGGCTGGAACTCCCGATCCGGGCCCTCCGCAGTCAATTCGCCTCGGCGGTCGACCTGATCATCCAGGCCAGCCGATTGCAGGGCGGCCCTCGCAAGGTCACCAGCATCACCGAGGTGGTCGGCATGGAGGGGGACACGATCATCATGCAGGAGATCTTCGCGTTCCGTCAGCTCGGGGTCGACAGCAACGGCAGGGCCTTCGGCGAGTACGTCGCCACGGGCGTCCGCCCCACGTTCATGGAGCGGTTGGAGTACGCGGGATATCAACTCACACCCGACGTGTTCCGCCAGCGCGTCCTGCTCAGGGACTGACGCGACGGAATGGCGATGGAGGCGCAAGGCCGTGTTCGACCCCTCGATTCTACCCATGCTCATCGGCGTCGGCGTGATCATCCTCATCGGAGGTGCCGGGCTGGTCTTCACGAAGTCGTCCACCGCCGTCGCCGAGGAACGGCTCGACGGGATGAGCGGGGCCGCGCGGAGGAAGGTCGCCGACCTGAACACGGGCATGCTGATGCGGCCCCCGGCCATCGACCTGGCCGCGGACTGGTTGAAGGTGCTTCCCAACCTCGACAGCCTCAACACGCTCTACGAGCAGGCGGACGTGAGCCTCTCGTTCAATCGATTCATCTTGCTGGTCGGGCTCTTCGGGGCGACCGGAGTGGCGCTGCCGCTGGGCTTCGGCCTTCATCCCCTGCTCGCTCCGGTTTGTGGTTTGGTGCTCTCGGGCGTGCCGTTCCTCTGGCTGCTCCGCCGAAAGAAGGCGCGGATCAAGCAGTTTCTCGACAAGATGCCCGAGGCGGTCGAACTGATCGGCCGGGCCCTCCGGGCCGGGCACGGCCTGGCCTCCGGCATGAAGCTCGTCTCCGAGGAAATGAAAGGGCCGATCGCCCACGAGTTCGGCCGGGTCTTCGAGGAGCAGAACCTTGGCATTCCCATCGAGATGTCGCTGCGAGGCATGTCGGAACGCGTTCCCGCCATGGACGTTCGCTTCTTCGTAATCGCGGTGATCATCCAGAGGTCCACAGGCGGCGACCTCGCCGAGGTCCTCGACAAGATCGGCAAACTCATTCGCCAACGGTTCGAACTCAACGGGCACGTCAAGGCCCTGACGGCCGAGGGTAGACTCTCGGGAATCGTCCTGCTGGCTCTGCCTCCAGGCTTGCTGGGCTTTTTGACCGTCTCGAACTACGCGTACATCGAGCCCCTGTTCACCACGCCACTGGGCAACAAGATGTTGATGGCCACCGCCGGGATGCAGGTCCTCGGCGCGTGGATGATCAAGAAGATCGTCGCGATCAAGGTATAAAACATGATCATCACATGGGACGTCGTGATCCCGATCGCCTCCTTCCTCGCGATCACCCTGGGCGTCTGGGCGGTCCTTTCGATCATCGCCAGCCGGCCCGTGAGCGCGGAGGATCGGCTCAAGAGGGTGCTCGACCCCGGCACCCGGCGTCCCGACGCCGCCGCGCTGGCCCGCCAACAGGACAAGATCCAGGCGCGCGTGGCCGAGGCCGCCAAGCGGCTTGGCCAGTCGCTTCGACCCACCAACGAGGTCGACGTCGGCAAGATCCGGCTCGAGTTGCTCAACGCCGGCTTCCGCGGTGAGAACGCGGTCGCCGTGTACTACGGGCTAAAGGTCTTCTCGGCGCTGCTGGCTCTGGCGATCTCCGCGCCGATCTTCATCGGCAAGTATGGGATGTCCAAGGAAGCGCTACCCTATATCGCGTCGATCACCGGGCTGGCGTTTTACCTTCCCGGCATCGTGGTCGGACAGATCAAGAAGCGGAGGATGGAGGCGATCTTCCTTGGTCTGCCCGACGCGATCGACCTGATGGTCGTCTGCGTCGAGGCGGGACTCGGCCTGGACACCGCCATGCGTCGCGTCACCACCGAGCTGGCCACCGCTTGCCCCGCCCTCTGCGACGAGTTTGGGATCGCGAACTTCCAGGTGCAAATGGGTCGGACACGCAAGGACGTGCTCCGGGACCTCGGTGTGCGCACAGGCGTCGACGACCTTCGCGCCCTCGCCGCGGTCATCATTCAGGCGGATAAATTCGGTTCGAGCATCGGCCAGGCGCTCCGGGTCCAGTCCGACTCGATGCGGACCAAGCGAAGGCAGTTGGCCGAGGAACGCGCGGCGAAGACGGCGGTCAAGATCATGATCCCGCTTGTGCTCTTCATCTTCCCTGGCGTCTTCGTGGTGCTGGTTGGTCCCGCGGGCATCCAGATCGCCAAGACCATGATGGGGTCCGGGTGAAACCCGACCCGACGAGCCCGGCCGCGGCCCCGGACTCGGCGAGCCGTTCTCGCCGCGAAGGTGGGTGATCGATGGCGAAGTATACGAACGTGTTGCGGGAAAAGTCGGGAAGTGACTATCGTTCGAACTCTCGACGCGGCCTCCTCAAGTTACTCCTGGTGCTGGGCCTGATCCTCTCTCCCCTGGCGTTCGAGGGGGTGAAGGTCGTCGCCGCCCGCTGGGGGTCGATCCTTGGAACGCATCAAGAAGTCGAGACGCCGATCTGGAATCAGCTCGTCGCGGCCTACCGGTCAGGCGCCGACGAGTGGTACTACCGAGTCGGTCGAGGAATCGAGCCGGGGCAATGGTCCGCCGGCATGGCGGTCCCCGCGGTGATCGTGGTCGCGATCGCCAGCACGTTCTTCCTGCGCAACACCACGCGATGAACTTGACGAGCAATCACTTTCTGCCAAAGCAGACCAACGCGATGTCGTCGCTCTGAGGGCGATGGCCCACATGCGCGCGGATCGCCCGGAGGATCGCGTCCCCCACTCGCGCCGGTCCCCCCGTGGCC
>JBFWRA010000173.1:0-7222 GCA_050249155.1 Isosphaeraceae bacterium
ACGATCGTCGCGAGACTCGATTTCAGGGACGACTTCATGCGTGGGCTCCTGGTCGGGTCCGCGATGGCGGACCGGACTCTGGTTCTGAAAAAGGGTCCGCCATCGCGGACCCACCAAAGGATTCAATAAGTGCGGTCGCCGACGTAACGGACGCGCACCTCGTTGACAGGAAAGGGGATGGTTCGGCCATCCTCGCGATCGATCGAGACGACCGTCGGCCGCGCCTCGACCTCATACCCCCGCCTCCGCCAATCCTCGACGACCGGCGCGGGGAGTTCGGGAACGTCCGAGGGTCCCGGAGGATTGGACCAGGTCCAGGGGCTTCCCTCGGCCCGCGGCGCCGCGACGGGCGAAGGCCGCCAGGACGTGCCCGCCTCCTCCGGGGCGAGAGCGGGAGACCGGCCGTCCAGGACCAGCCAGTCGTCCAGGGTCGGGTCGTCGTTCGGCGGGGACATCCCAGGTTCAACCTCCGGGACGGGGACGCGGACCAACGCGGGGCCGTGGTCCAACGGGTCCGTGACCGTCGGCCGGCTGGCCCAACCCAGCGAGAACGCCAGGGCGAGGGACGCGGCCGTCGCCAGCCAACGGGACGACCGTCGCCCAAGGTCGGCGGAGCTTCCCGGACGCGCCGCGATCCCTTGATCGATCGTTCGCATCTGGAGATCTGGATTCGTTCTCCAACTCAGCGCTCCGCGCCAGTCCTGGTCCTCGAGGAAGGTCAACGCGCAGCGTCGCCAGCCGGAGCCGTCAGGCTCGGCCTCCAGGCGGAACAGCAGCGCCTTGCGATCCTCGTCCGACAGCGCGCCGTCGACGAGCCGGTCGATCAGCCTGCCGAGGTCGGTCGGAACGGCGTTTTGGTTCGAGTTCGGATTCGAGTTCACGGTCATGGGGACACCTCGTGCGGCGTGGCGGCGGCGAGCGCCTCGCGGAGCCTTCCCCTGGCGCGGTGCAATCGGGCCTCGACGGCGGACTCGGTGACTCCCAATCGAGCGGCCAGCTCGCGATACGTCCAATCCTCGGTATATTTCAACGCCAGGATCTCGGCGTCGCGTCGATGGAGCTTCGCCATCGCCGCGCGCACCAGGGCGCGGCGTTCGTCGAGCAAAAGCCAGTCCAGAGGGTCCGTGGAGGTCGAGGATTCGACGGCGCCTCGGCCCGCGTAACGCTCGATCAGCCGTTTCGCGCGGCCGCGGTTGCGGCGGTACAGTAGCGCCTGACGAATCGCCAGGCGGTAGAGCCAGCCGACCCGTTTCGACGAGTCGTTCAAGGGGGCCCGCTGGGCCAGGGCCGCCAGCGCGACTTCCTGCATCACCTCGTCGACGGCCTGGCGCTCTCCCACCCTGGCCAGGACCGCGGTCCGAAGCCAACGCTCCTCGGAGGCGAGCACCACCCCCCAGTCGACCGCCTCCGGAGGCCGACTCGCCGATGCGTCAGGAATGGGCGGGGGCGGTTTGACGTCCATCACCGAGAGTATCGTTGCCGACACCCTGGGTCGTCTTGCACGAATTCTTCCCACTAGCGCCGATTCAATCGCCCCGGCGGCCGCGGTGGACCTTGTGGCACGCGGCGCAAGAGACCGCGATTCGGCGCTCCGCCTCGCGGAGCGCCTTCAGGTCATGCGCCTGGGCGGCCCGCTCGACGGCGCGGGCGTCCTCCAGATGCCGCTCGATCAATCCCCGCCAGGACTCCATGCCGCCCTTCCTGGGCGACTGCTTCGCCAGGGTGGTCGCCAGTTCCTTGAACGTCGTTCCCGCGGCCTCGACCTTGGACCAGTCGGGAGACTCCGAGGCGCTCTGGGCCTTGATCGCCTTGTACGGAGCGCGCGAGACCGTGTACTGCCGATGCATGAGCGCCAGGATGCTGGGAAGGCGCTCGCCGTCGGCGGCGGCGGAGACCGCCACGAGACGGGACGACACGACCACGAGGATCGAGATCGCGAGGAGTGCTTTCATGATGCTCCCGATGATCAGGCGTTGAGGGTCCCCGAGGCGATCCCGGGATCGGGTGGTCGACGACTTGTGAAACGCCACCTGTCAACCTACCATCAACCGAGACGCGCGCGAACCACGACGTCCACCCGACTCGCGGGAACGCCTGGGAACGCCCTTCGCCCCCGACGCCAACCTGGCGGAACGCGGTTCACACACGCGTCGCACTGGGTCGTCGAGGGGCGTCGCGGCGGAGTGCGCGACGCCCCAGGTTCCTTTCCCGCGCGCGATCGGGACGTGAACCGATCTTAGATCCGTTCCCCTCGCCGTTTCAACAGTCGACGGCCGAGCGGCACCGCGACGCCGACCGCGGAGAGAACGATCGGCGAGGGCTCGGGGACGGCGGCCGTACCCCCAACCACGATCGTCAGCGAATCGGCGTTGGAACCGGTCCCCCACGTGTAGACGTAGGTCCCGTCAGTCAGCCCGAGCGAAGCGAGCGTCGTGTTCAACCAGGTGGCCGTGCTCTGGAGCGGAGAGCCGGAGACGTAGCCCGCCGGAAGCTTCATCCGTCCGTTGTTGACAAAGATCCCAAACGTGTCGCCGCTGAACGAGGTCGCCGGCGTGAACGTGCCGCTGGGCCCGAAACCCGACGGGCCGGAAAAGCCGCTGAACGTAAGGCCCGACGTCCCGCCGATGATCAAGAAGCCGGTGCTCGGCTGCACGCCGACGTTGTTGTTGGAGACTCCTCCGGGAAGAAGCGTCAACCCGGCGGTGTTGACGGTCCCGAAACCGAGCGCCTCCACGTCGAGGCCGGACTGGTACACCGAGAGCACGACCCCCGCGGGGGCGGCGGCGGGCATGGCGATGAAGAGGAAGGCCGTCGCGGCCAGGATCAAGGAACGGCGCATGGTGCTTCCCTCGCGAGTATCGACGGCGTGCATGGGGACGCGGCGTTCCGAGTCGATAATCCCAAATCGGAATCGACGTGCCGCGACACGCCCGATCGCTTGCGCCGGCCCAGTTGATCCGTCCCCTCTATCCGATCCTGGCAAGGGCTTCAAGGAATGATGCGGGAATGCATCGAAACGTCGCGACGACCCACGGACGAGCGAACGTTCGCCGAGGCCCCGAGCACGGATTGACCGCCGTGACCTAGACTTCCGGCTGACCCGATTCACCCAGGCCCGGGGAAGCGCTCCAAGGGTGGACGAGTCGGGTGGTCGGGGGACGTCGCGATGCCCGGTCCCGTCTTTCGGTTGGAGATGACGACCCAGGCCAGAGCGCCCAGGACCTACGTCCTTCGGGCGCTTTACGGTCTGGGCCTGCTGCTCTTCGTCGCCCTCGCGTATCACGACGCGTTCTCGGGCCAGGGGCGGCGCGCGTTCTACTCCGGTGGGGAAGTCTCGGCGTTCGCGAGAAGGCTCTTCGAGGGCCTGGTGCTCGCCCAGGGGATGGCCGTGGTCCTGCTGGCCCCCGCGCTGGCGGCCGGCGCGGTGGCCGGCGAGGCGCAACGAAAGACCCTCGACGAACTCCTGACCACGTCGCTTTCGGCGGGGGAAGTCGTGGCCGACAAGGCCGCCGCCAGGCTCGCGAGGGTCGGGGCGTTGATCCTCTCGGGACTACCGGTGCTGCTGGTCTCGGCCGACCTCGGCGGTTATGGACCGGCCGCCGCGATCGTCGCGCTGGGGGTCACCGGATCGACCGCGTTTTTCCTCGCCGGCCTGGCCTTGCTCGCCTCGACCCAGACCCGGAGCGTCCGGGCGTCGATGAACGCCACGATGACGATCGGCCTCACCTGGCTGATCGTCCCCGCGGCGGTGGAGGTCTTGCTGCCGAGGGCGGGCGCGGTCGGGTTCGCCCTCTTCCCCTGGGTCGAGCCGATCAACGCCTGGGCCGCCGCGAGCAGCCCGTTCGCCGTCTGGCTTCAGTTCGCCAGCGGAGCCATTCGAACCCCGGAGCGACTCTCCGCGACCCTGGCGGGGATGGCCGCCCTTCAGATTCTCGGCGGAATCGCCTGGATCGTCCTGGCCTCGGCGCTCCTGCGGCCAGGTGCCAGGCAATCGTTCCCGGCGTTCGCGAAGGCGGGCAAGGCTGAACGGCCTCGGCCGGCGATTCCCCCTTGCGGCGCCGATCCAATGCTCTGGAAGGAGTTGATCGTCCCCAGGGTTCCCGCGTTTTACCGCCCGGTCGCCCTGGTGACCGGCCTGGCGTTGGGGGCGATGCTGCTCTGCTCGACGTTCGGCTACGCGGTCTCGGCGCTTCGAGAAACCCTGGCGGCCGGTTACGGCCTGGCACCTTCCGGATCGGCGCGCGCGAATTTCTTGCTGTACCTTCGGATCGTGGCGACGGGGATCGCCCTGGTCTACCTGCTCGGCGTGGCCAGCGACGCCGCGGCGAGCCTGACCGCCGAACGCGAGAAGGACACCTGGGTCAGCCTGGTCACGACTCCGTTGACCGGCACGGAGATCGTCAGGGCGAAGTTCCTCAGCGCGATCTGGGGCATTCGCCACACGGTCGTCGCGTTCGTGGGGCTGGTGGTCGTCGGGATGATCGCGGGGTCGGTCCATCCGCTGGCGACGCCGCTCCTGCTCGCCGAGTTCACCGCGTTCTCGGCCTTCGCGGCGGCGCTGGGGGTCTGGGTCTCGCTCCGATCGCGTTCGACGACTCGCGCCCTGGGGTTCACGACCTTGATCCTCGTGGCGGTCAACGCCAGCGGACTGTTGATTAGCCAGATTCCCGGCGTGCCCAGGCCGCTGGCGTTCGCCGGCTGCGCGCCGCTGGGCGTGGCGGTCTCCCTGGTCTCGCACGGCGACGTGGCGGGTACCCCGTCGTTCGGAATCCTTGGGTTGCTCTCCGACGAGGACCTCTCGCGGGCCTGGACGGATTCGCGAGGGACGGTGCTGGCCGCCTGTCTGCTGGGGACCGTCGCGCAGGGGCTTGGGGCGTTCCTGCTGTTTCGCTCGACCTGCCGAGGCTTCGACAAGGCGCTGGACCGTCCCCCGGTGGAGGCCCCCGAGGCGCTGGAGACCGCGCGTCCGGCGACCCAGGCCCCCCTCGTGACCCGGCTGCCTTCCAGGGGACGATCCGCCGCGGTCGCCACGGGATTGGGAAACCTTCGACGAGCGCGCTAGCGGGGTTCCCGCGAGCGCTCGGGGCGTCGCGGTTCTCGCCGGGCGATTCCCGACTGGCCAAGGGGTTTTCGATCACCGCGCGCGCGACTACGATTCACGTTCGGACTCCGGCCTCAATCGCTCCATTTCGAGGCGATCCCATGAAATCTCAGGTCCGCCGCGTCGTTCTCATGTCGTTGGTCGCGCTCTCCGCGACGCGGTTCGCGTCCGCGATGGAGGATCTGAAATTCGAACGCGTCATCCTTGATAACGCCTACATCGCGTATGAGCGGGACGTCGGCGACGTCGACGGCGATGGCGACAATGATCTCGTGGCGGTCCAGGAGGGAGACACGTCGCTGCAAGTCTTCCGCGCTCCGGAATGGATGCGCTCGACGCTCGTCCAGTTCGAGGGTACCAACCGATTCCCGCGCGCCGACGACTTGAAGCTCGCGGACGTCGACGGCGACGGCGACCTGGACGTGGTCACGCGGTTGGGCGTTGGACCGACCAGCGAAGCCGAGGGAATCGCCGTTTGGTGTGAGAACCTCGGCGGCGGCTCGAAGTTCGCTCAGCATTTGATCGGGAAGAGCCTGGAATACGTGAAAGACATTGTCGTCGCCGATTTCGACCGAGACGGACGCGTCGACGTCGCCATGCGCATGGATAGCCGGACTCAACTCTGGTTGCGAGACGCCCCCGGCTGGAGCGAGGTGGTGCTCAATCATCCTCCCCACGAGGGAATGGAGGCGGGCGACCTCGACGGCGACGGCGACCCCGACCTCATCATGAACGGGTTCTGGTTCCCGACGCCCGACACTCCCGCCGCGGCCCGGATCGCCGCGAACTATGCGAGAAAGGTCGTCGACTCCGCCTGGTTTGAGCAGACCGGCGATTGGACCGCCAATTCGTGCAAGGTGGTCGTGGGCGACCTCGACGGGGACGGTCGGAAGGACGTCGCCTTCTCCCACTCCGAGCGCCCCGGCCACGCGGTCGCCTGGTATCGTTCGACCACGCCTCGGGTCGATGGCTCATGGCTCAAACGCGAGGTCGCCGTGATCGACTATTGCCACACCCTCCAGGCGGCGGACTGGGACCTTGACGGTGACGTCGACCTGCTCGTCGGTGGCATGATCCAGTCCCGGCATCGTGGCCTCAAGCTGCTGCTCAACGACGGCTCGGGCACGCGCTGGACCGAACTGCCCATCCAGGCCGAGGGCAGCTACAGCGCCGAGATCGGGGATATCGACGACGACGGGGACCTCGACGTCGTCGGCATCGTCAACTGGAACTCGGCTCCAACGTACATCTACCGCAACCAGGTCAGGGACGGATCGCGCCTCGGATCGTGGTCTTATCATCAGATCTCAACGACTCACGTTCGCACGTTCGGGATCTGTTTTCCCGACGTGGACGGCGACGGTGACCTCGATATCGCGTCGGGACCGTTCGTCCACGTCAACCCAGGACCGCCCATGACCGGTTCGTGGACCCAGGTTCCCCTGCCGAAGGGCCTTCATGTGTTCGCGAACCTTGACGTGGATGGGGACGACCTGGCGGACCTCCTCGCCTTGAAGGACGACAAGGAGGCCGACCGCATCGTTCTCCACTGGATCGAGGCCGCCCGCGCCGATGGTGCCGCGTGGGCCGCGCCCGTTCCCATTGGCGAGCTACCGCGGAGTGATCACGTCGAGGGTTTCCAGGGCTACCGGGTCGCGCAACTCGTCGCGGGCGGGCGTCCCGAAGTGGTCGTGTCAACGATGAAAGGCATCTTTTACTTCGTCATCCCCGCGACCAATCCCGACCAGGGGAACTGGCCCCGGACGTTCGTGGCGCCCAACGACTCCGATGAGGGCGTCGGCGTGGCCGACGTCGACGGTGACGGCTCGCTCGACGTCGCCTTCACCGGCGGCGCGGACAAGACGGTGAAATGGGCGAGGAACCCGGGGAACGCCCGCGGAGACTGGACCGTCTTCGTGATCGGTGAATTCCCCGAGGCGGATTGGCCCGATCGCTGCGAGGCCGCGGACCTCAACGGAGACGGGCGCGTGGACGTGGTCGTCACCGAGGAGAATAGCGGACGAGCCCCCGACGCGATCGCTTGCTGGTGGGAGCAACCCGCCGACGGAGCGACGAGCGCCGGCTGGCGGCGCCATGAGATCGTCACCCAGTTCACCATGA